>NZ_JAYSJZ010000053.1:0-114667 GCF_043726815.1 Lacisediminihabitans sp. | reverse complement strand
GCAGAAAGGCCGGAAGCTCCGCCGAGCCCACATCCCAACAACTCAAACCACGTCGAAAAAACACCACTCAACAAAGCGGACCGGTGGATTCAGGCTTAGCCGTGCCGGCAATCGTGCCATCCGCGCGGCGGGTGCCGGTGAAGTCGATGGAGTCCTTCGTGGGCGCGGCGTTCGTGACGTGAATGTCTGCCGCGTCGCCGTCGAGGGTCGCGGGGCCGCTCAACTGGGGATCGCCGTCTTCAAGCCCCGCCACGTGCGGACTGATCGTCGCAACGCCGCCGCTGACGTGCAGCAGGCGATCCTGCAGCAGGATGCACCCGGAGGCCGGGTCGTCGAGGCGTACCACCCACACGCCGTCGAGGGAGGCGGCATCCGGCCGCGGCGACGGCGTGCCGGACTGCGAGGCCCCGGGCGTTCCCGCGCCGCCCGCTTGCCCGCCGGAGGGCGCACACGCCACGAGCATCGTGGCGAGCAAACCCACAACGACTCCCGCCAGAGGCCCGCGCATGGCCACACGATATTGCCCGCGGCATCTCCCGTCAATAGCCGGTCTGGGCGGTGGGCGCCCTCAGCCGGCCAGTCGACTCCAGAGGAACTCGTAGATGAGGGCGTTCAGCCGCGCCGTGTGCGCGTTGTCGACCGCGCCGCCGTGGCCGCCGTCCGAATTCTCGAAGTAGAAGACGTCGGGGATGCCCATCCCCTGCATCCTCGCGGCCATCTTGCGCGCCTGCACCGGGCCCACGCGGTCGTCGCTGGTCGCCGCGTAGAACAGCACCGGCGGATAGTGGCCGTCCTCGCGTACAAGCTGGTACGGCGAGAAGGTGCGGATGTACTCCCACTCTGCCGGGTCGTCCGGGTCACCGTATTCGGCGATCCAGGACGCGCCGGCCGAGAGGTGGGTGTACCGCTTCATGTCGAGGAGCGGGACACCGCAGACCACCGCCCCGAAGAGCTCCGGATAACGGGTGAGCATGTTCCCCACGAGCAGCCCGCCGTTCGACCGGCCCTCGCAGCCGAGGCGAGACGGCGTGGTGACGCCGCGGGAGACGAGGTCGCGGGCGATCGCGGCGAAGTCCTCGAAGGCCCGCGGCCGGCTCTGCTTGAGGGCCGCGGTGTGCCAGGCCGGCCCGAACTCGCCGCCGCCGCGGATATTCGCGAGCACGAACACCCCGCCGCGTTCGAGCCACGCGCGGCCCACGATGCCGCCGTACTCCGGAAGCCGCGAGACCTGGAAGCCGCCGTAGCCGGACAGCAGGGTCGGATGCGAACCGTCGGGCGTGAGCCCGGCGGCCGCGACCTGGAAGTACGGCACCCGGGTGCCGTCGTCAGACACCGCCCAGTGCTGCTGAACCTCCAGCCCCTCGGCGTCGAAAAAGGCCGGGGACGACCGGATCAGCTCGGGCGCGAGGGAGCCGATCACCCCGCGGAGAACGCTCGATGGTGTCGTGAACCCGGTCGAGTGCAGCCAGAACTCGTCGGACTCGTCCGGGTCGGTGTCGACCACCCGCACGGTGCTCAGCGCGGGAACGCCGGCGAGAGGAGACCGCGCCCAGCCCGCCGCGGGATCCAACACCACCAGGGTGGACGCGACATCGACGAGCAGCGTGAGGATGAGCGCGCTGTCCGTGAAGTCCCAGCTCTCGAGCGCGGTGTGTTCGTCGGGCACGAAGAGGACGTCGAACGCGCGGTCGCCCGACAGGAAGGCCTCGAGGAGGATGGCGAGCAGCGCTCCGGTGGGATGGACCACCCCGCCGACGGCCCAGTCAGATCGGGCGTGCACGAGAAGCCACTCGCGGCGCAGCGTGACGTCCGCGTCATCCGGCACATCGAGGTGCACGAGGTCGCCGTCCACGAGCAGCAGCGTGCGCGAACGATAGAAGTCGAGCTGCTCGACCACCAGATCGCGCTCGAACCCCGGCGAGTGCTGGTGGATGCCGCTGACCGACAGGTCGTCGGTGGTCACCTCGTGCACGAGCTCGGCGGTGTCGATGGACTGGCCCCGGCGCAGTCGTCGCACCGTGCGAGGGTAGCTCGAGTCGGTCATGCTGCCCGGACCGAAGTCGGTGCCGAGGAAGATCGTGTCGCGGTCGATCCAGGAATACGAGCTCTTGGCCGTCGGGATGACGAACCCGTCGGCGACGAAGGCGCGCGTCTCGAGGTCGAACTCGCGCACCGCCGCCGCGTCGCCGCCGTCCGGAGAGAGCGCGACGAGGGCGCGACTGTAGTCGTGGGGCAGCAGGCGCGCCCCCGAGAAGACCCATTCGCGCCCCTCGGCGCGGCCGAGCTCGTCCACGTCGAGCAGCACGTCCCACTCGGTGTCCGCCGATCGGTAGCTCTCGAGCGTCGTGCGCCGCCACAGTCCGCGCGGGTGCTGCCGGTCGCGCCAGAAGTTGTAATAGTGGCCGCCACGGTGGCTCACGACCGGGATGCGGTCATCGGAATCGATGACCTCGAGCAGCCGGGCGGTGAGGTCGTCGAACTGCGGCGAGGCGAACCTGGCGAGAGTCTGGGCACTCTGCTCGGCGGCCCACTCGAGGGGCGCCTCACCGTGGATGTCTTCGAGCCAGAGGTTCTCGTCGTGCAGGTCGCCGCTCATGCCTCGAGCCTAGGCGGAGCAGACCGGCTACTCGTCGAGCGCGAGTTCCTTGGGCAGTTCGAGCTCCTTCGCGGAGAGCTCCTCCACGTTCACGTCCTTGAACGTGAGCACTCGCACCGACTTGACGAAGCGGTCGGAGCGGTAGACGTCCCACACCCAGACGTCGTTCATGGTGAGCTCGAAGTAGAAGTCGTGCTCCGTGTCCTGGCGAACGAGTTCCACCTCGTTCGCGAGGTAGAACCGTCGCTCGGTCTCGACGACGTAGCGGAACTGGGACACGACATCCCGGTACTCCCGGTACAACGCCAGCTCGACCTCTCGGTCGTAGTCTTCGAACTCGTCTTCTTCCATGCTCCGACAATCCTAGTTCGCTTTTGCGGACCCCAGTGCTGCCGCACCCGACGGCAGAATCGGTCACTCGTCGGAGAGCTCGACGCCGCCGTGCAGCCAGGTGCGACGGTGAAAGTCCGTGGCCCCGAGCTCGGCGATCGCGGCGAAATGGTCGGCGCTGCCGTAGCCCTTGTTCGACGCCCAGCCATAGCCGGGGGTGCGATCGTGCGCCGAGATCATCAGCCGGTCGCGGTGCACCTTCGCCACGACGGAGGCGGCCGCCACCGACGCGCAGTCTCGGTCGGCCTTCGCCCTGGTCTTCACCGCGAGCTTCGTCGTGAGCGCCGGCGAGAGCCAGTCGTGGGTTCCGTCGAGAAGGATCACCGACTGCCGCACGGCCGCCCCGTCGGCGTGGAGTTTCGCGAGGGCGCGCTTGCCCGCGAGACCGAGGGCGGCGATGATGCCCACGGTGTCGACCTCGGTCGCCGTCGCGAGGCCCACGGCCGAGTACAGCGCCCACTCGGCGGCGAGGGGCGCGAGTTGCTCGCGCCTCTTCTCGGAGAGCAGCTTCGAGTCGCGGAGGCCAGCCGGCATGACGCCGATCCGGGCATCCACGACGCACAGGCCGACCGCCACCGGGCCGGCGATGGCGCCGCGCCCCACCTCGTCGCAGCCGATCACGAATCGGGCTCCCCCGCCGTGGAGGAGGGCCTCGATCTCGAGGGTCGGGTCGGAGACCGTCATCTACTGGGCGGCGCCCACGCCGCCGAACACGTTGGGATAGTTGTCGAGCCAGGTCCAGTGGCTCGCCGGCCAGGTGATCACGAACGCCCGGCCGACCACGTCATCCATGGGCACGAAGCCCTTGCTCGGGGTGTCGGTGTTCAACCTCGAATCCGCGGAGTTGTAGCGGTTGTCGCCCATCACCCAGAGCGAATTCTTCGGCACGGTGACCGAGAAGTCGTTGCCGGCCACCTTGCTGACGCCTGCGGGGAGCTTGAGGTACTGCTTCTCGTCGAGAGGCACGCCGTTGACCGTCATCTGGCCGAACGCGTTGCAGCAGGCGACCTTGTCGCCGGGCAGCCCGATCACCCGCTTGATGAGGTGGTCGTTGCTGTCCGGGGCGCTCAGGCCCACGATGGAGAGCACCCAGTCGACGCCGGCAACGAAGCCGTTCTGGTGCACGGGCGGGGACGCCGGAAGCCATCCACCCGGATCCTTGAAGACGACGACGTCGCCGCGCTGCACGGGCACGAGCTTCGGCACCAGCTCGTTCACGATGATTCGGTCGTTGACCTCGAGGGTGTCCTGCATGGACTCCGAGGGGATGTAGAACGAGCGGATGAGGAACGCCTTGATGCCCACGGAGATGATGATCGCGGCAAGAAAGATCAGCACGATGTCCCGAATGAAGAGCCTGACGCCCTTCGACCGGCCGCGCCTCTGGTCCCGCGCGTCGTCGGTCGACGTGGCTGGATCGATGTGTGTCATTAAACCCCTGAGCTCCCCATCATTTTAGGCGCTGGGGAGCTCCGCGAAAACTGCGGTGGAACGGCGCGTCTAGTGCGTGCCGTCCGGCCCGGCGACATCGGGCGGACTAGGGCGCCGTCGCCAGGGCGTCCAGCGTGCGCTGGATCGCGATGGCCGCCGCGCCGCGGGCCCACGACACGAAGCCGTCCTCGTCGACGCGGAGGTCGATCGGGGCGGCCTCCGGGTCGCGATCGGCGCCGATCGCCGCCCTCATCGCCTCGTCCGCGACCGAGAGGATGCCCAGGCCCTCGCCGGCCAACACCACGTGCTCGACCATCGCCAGGTTGGCGACCGCCGCGATGAGTCGACCGAGGGACCTGCCGGCCGACTCCACGACCTGGCGCGCGACGGGGTGGTGCTCTCGGGCCATCTGCAGCACCTCGGCATAGGTCACGGGCCTGCCGATGCCCACCTCGACCTGGGCCCGGATGCTCGGAATCGTGAGCATGGCCGTTGAACACCCGCGGTGGCCGAGAAAGCACAACGGCCCGGTCGCATCGAGCGGGAAGTGCCCGGCCAACCCCAGTCCGGTGTCCGCGGTGCTCACCACCTGGTCGTGCATCACCAGCCCGTAGCCGACGCCGGCCCCGATGGTGATCACGGCGAAGTTGGACAGGCCCCGGCCGAGCCCGAACCAGTGCTCGGCGGCCGTGAGTGATACCACGTCATTCTCCACGGTCACGGAAACCCCGAGCCTCGCCTCGACGGCCTCCCCGAGGCGGGTCGAGCGCCAGCCGAGGAAGGGGGCACGGTCGACGACCCGGTGGTTCGACACGTTGCCACCGAGGCTGATCCCCACGGCGGAGAACTCCTGGCCGTTCGCGAGTTCCGCCGCGAGCTCGGCGATCACGTCGACGACCGTGGCCAGTTCGTGGTCGGGAAGCGGCCGTTCGGCGCGACGTCCCTCGGTGGCGCGGAGGTCCGTCGTGATGGCGACCGCCTCGTCGCCGGTGAGCTTCACCCCCATGAACTGGCGAGCATCCGCCCGCACGTCGAGCGGTCTCGCCGGCCGCCCCATCGCGCCATCCGACTGCTCGGCCATCTCCACGAGCAGGCCGCGATCGAGCAGCGGACGGCTCAGCCGCGTGACGGTGGCGAGCGACAGGCCGAGTCGCTGGGCCAGGTCACTCCGCAGAATCGGCCCGTGGATGAGCACCTCCCTCGCCAGCTCGCTCGAGGGAGCGCGAAATCGGGGCTCGTAGGCCTCAGCGGGCGGCATCGTGGTGGTGCTCCTGTCTAGAGGCGGTCGAGTTCGATCAGGATAGCGTTCTCCGGCAACAGGATCGGTGGACGAAGCCCGATTTCGGCCAGGGCCCGTCCGCTCACCTCGATTCCGGCGAGCCACGGCGGGGTCTGCGCCTGCACCGACTGCGCGGTCCCCGCCGGCTCGACCAGGCGCACCCGGTACCTCGCGTCCGGGTCGAGACCGGGCACCACGAACCGCGCGGGAGAGCTGCCGGCGGCGGCCGACAACTGCACGTAGGCGAAGATCGCCTCCGAACCGTCGTGCGCAACCACGCCGTGCACGAACGAGGTGTCGTCCGGCTGCTGCACGCGAACCACCCGCCCCGAATGCAGCAGGCCGCGCTTGAGCTTGTAGTACGCGGACCAGGAGGCCAGCGCCTGTCGCTCCTCGAGGGTGGCCTCGGTGATGTCCCATTCGATTCCGGCGTGCCCGAAGAGCGCCGTCGTCGCCCGGAACGCGAGACTGTGCACCCGGCCGGTGGTGTGCGAGTGGGTCGGACCGATGTGGCTTCCGAGCAGCTCCGGGGGGATGGCGAATTGCGTGTAGCGCTGAATCGACTGGCGTTCGAGGGCATCGTTGCAGTCCGAGGTCCAGAATCGGTCGACGTGGGCCGCCATGCCCAGGTCGACGCGGCCCCCGCCCGAGGCGCAGGACTCGATCTCCAGACCGGGGTGGCGCCGCTTCAACTCGTCGAACAGCCGGTAGATGGCCTGGGTCTGGCGGCGGACTCCGGCGGCACCGAGGTGTGCGGCCTCGGTGAGCACCCGATTGTGATCCCACTTGATATAGGAGATGTCGTGGTCGGTGAGCAGCGCATCCACCTGTCCGAGCACGTGCTCGTAGGCCCCGTGATGCCCGAGGTCGAGCACCTGCTGGTGGCGGCCCTCCGGGGGGATGCGGCCGCCGGCCTGGAAGATCCACTCCGGATGTGCGCGGTAGAGGTCGGAGTCGGCGTTCACCATCTCGCCCTCGAACCACAGCCCGAACTGCATTCCCGCCGAGGTCACGCGGTCGATGAGCGGATCGAGGCCATCCGGCCAGACGGCGGAGTCGACGACCCAGTCGCCGAGACCGACGAAGTCGTTGCGACGTCCGAGGAACCAGCCGTCGTCGAGCACGAACCGTTCGACGCCGATCTCGCTCGCGGCATCCACGAGCTCCGTGAGCTTGGTCAGGTCGTGGTCGAAGTACACGGCCTCCCACACGTTGAGGGTGAGTGGCCTGGCGGAGGTCGGATGCTCGGGCCTGGCTCGAAGCCAGCGGTAGAGCCGGTCGGTCATGCCGTCGAGGCCGGTCGAGGAGAATGTGGCAGCGACGGTGGGCGCCTCGTAGGTCTCCCCCGCCTGCAGGATTCCCTCGCCCGGCAGCAGGAGCTCCCCGGCGCCCATCGACGTCTGGCCGGATGGCAGCCGTTCGACAAGGTGCCTGGTGTTGCCGCTCCAGAGCAGGCCGGTGCTCCACACCGATCCGTGCTGGTAGCCGGCTCCCGCGGTCAGCGCGAGCTGCACCACGGTGTAGTCATGGCTCGTGCGACCCTCGCGCACCTCGCGGGTCCAGGTTCCGGACTGGATCGGTCGACGCTGCGGCTGTCGTTCCTTCAGCCACCGGCCCGTGAAGTCCATCGTCTCGACGGCGTGGTCTGGGAGGGGCAGCCAGGTGGTCAGTTCGGCCAGATCGAAGGACTCGGCGCCGAGGTTGGTCACGGTCTGGGAGATGAGGACCACCCCGGCCGGCTGCATCCGGAAGGAGACCGAGACCCTGAGCCCGGCCGCCGCGTCGACGGACTCGACGACGAGGGAGCTGGGTGATGACTCGAGACTCGTCACGGTGAAGAGCTGCGACCAGTCCTGGCCGTGCCGATGGCCCAGGATGGCCGGTCGTCCGAGGAACCCGCGGGCGTTCTCCCGCCAGATTCCGGGCACCAGCGGGGCGTCGATGTTGCTCTGCGGCACCCCCTCGGCCGTCATCGTGGCAAGATCCTCGCCGCGGGTGGCGCCGAGATCGCTCCCCCAGTACACGACGGCGGGCGTCCCCGACGACACGTCCACCTGGAAAGAGACCCCGTCGGCCACGAGGGTGATCAGGGTGTCCTGCTGGATGGCGGTGCCGGGCTGTGTCACGTGTGTTTCCTCGATTGTCGGTTCAGATGCCCATGGGTCTGGCCCGGTGCGCGTTCACGCTCCGGGCCAGACCGACTGGCGACTACTGGACTGCTGTTATTTGAAGAGGGCGTTGATCTGCGTGTTCACCGCGGAGAGCGAACTGGCCTTCGCCTTGCCGGACATCACGGCCTCCATGGCCGGGGTGATGAGGGCGCTGACGTCGGAGCGGTGGTCGGTGATCGGGTACAGGAACGTCGTCTTGTCCTTGACCTGGATGGTGAATGGACTCACGTCGATTCCCTTGGCCTTGAAGGACGCCACGGCGGCATCCGTCGCGGCCGGGATGGCGGGGAAGACGACGCCGGCCTGGGCCACCACCGACTGGCAGGCGAGCGAACCGAGGTACTTGACCCACTTCCACGCCTCGGCCGGGTGCTTCGTTCCCGACCAGATGTTGTCCGCGAGCCCGTTGAACATCGACGCGCGCTTGCCGTTCGGTCCGGTGGGAGTCGGGGCGAGGGCCGGGGTGAAGGTGGCGCTCTTCGCTCCGAACACGGCTCCGGTCATCCACGAGCCGTTGCTGGCGATGGCCACCTTTCCGGCGGCGAGCTGGTCGGACCACCCGATGCCCGTCTGAGCCTCGAACGACGGCATGTAGCCCTTTCCGACCAGCGACTGCCACCAGTCGATCGTCTTCTGGAACTTCGGGTCGTTGTAGTTGTACTTGTTACCCCACACCCCGTTGGTGGACTTCCAGCCCGTCGTCGCGGCGAGGAAGCTCCACTGGGTCTGGCCGTCTCCGCCGCCGGAGTTCTCCATCCAGATTCCATAGGTCGCCACGTTGTTCTTGTCGAAACCGGCCTCGTCGCCTCGGTGACCGTTCTTGTCCACCGTGAGGTGCGCGATTGCCGCCTCGTAGGTTCCGCCGTTGTCCGGGTTCCACTTGAGGGTGGCGAGCTGGTCGGCGGAGAGCCCGGCCGCGTCGGTGAGCTGCTTGTTGTAGAACAGCGCGATGGTGTCGAAGTCCTTCGGCAGCCCGTACTGCTTGCCGTCGCTGCCCTTCCAGAGCTCGGCGAGTCCGGGCTGGTAGGCCTTGAGATCCACTCCATCGGCCTTGATGTAGCTGTCGAGGGGGAGGATCTGCTTGTTGAGCATGAACTGCGGGAACTGCGAGAGGTGGCTGGTGAACACGTCGTAGTTGGAGCCCGAGACGAACCCGGTGGTGATCTTGCTCCAGTAGTCGTCCCAGCCGAGCTGCTCGACCTTGACGGTGATCTTGGGGTTCGCCTTGTGGAAGTCGGCCGCGCACTGCGTGTAGGCGGGCGCCTGGTTGGCGTCCCAGAGTCCGTAGCTCAGCGTGGTCGCCGTGCTCGTCGAGGCCGCCGGTGCGGTTGCCGCACACCCGGCCAGCAATAGGGGAACAGCGGCGATGAGGGCGATCGCCACTCGATTCTTCTTCATGGGTTCTCTTTCTTCCGTGACTATCTCTTGGGTGCAGACGACGCCGTCTGGCGTCGGCATTCGCTCTACCGTGAGCGAAACTCTGGGGGTGCCGGTCTACTTGACCCCGGACGATTGGATGGAACCGACGATCCGGCGGCCGAACACGAGCAGCAGGATGAAGATCGGCACGGCGGAGACGAGCGCTCCGGCCATCAGGCCCGCCCAGTCCGGATTGCCCTGCGGCGTCTGCGACTTGAAGATGCCGAGGCCGACCGTGAGCAGTTTCGACTGCTCGGTCTGGCCGATGAGGAAGGGCCAGAGGTAGTCGTTCCAGTACTGGATGAACTGCAGGATGGCCAGGGTGATGATCTGCGGCCAGGCGAGCGGCACGACGATGGTGCGGAAGATGCGCCACAGGTTGGCCCCGTCGATGACCGCCGCCTCGATGATGCTGCGGTTCACCCCCAGGAAGAACTGGCGGAGGAAGAAGATGGCGAACGGCGTCATGAACATCGACGGCAGCGCGATCCCGACGATCGTGTTCAGCAGCCCGGCATCCTTCACGAGGATGAAGTTGGGCAGCAGGGTGAAGATCCCGGGCACCATGAGCGCGATGAGGAAGATGCTGAAGACCTTGTCGCGTCCCTTCCAGTTGAGCAGGGCGAACGCGTAGGCCGCCATCGCGCTGAAGGTGACCTGCAGCACCGTGATGAGCGTGCAGGTCAGAATCGAGTTCAGCATGTATTGGGCGAAGTTGATGGACGCCCCGGACCCGCCCTCCGCGAGGGCCTCCGCCGTGGTGGACAGCCCGAGCACCCGACGCAGCGGGCCGAACGTGAAGTCGACCGGGAGCAGGTTGAGCGGCTCCCCGAACATCGCGCGGTTGTTGCTGAAGGCGGTGCGGAACATCCAGTAGATCGGAAAGAGCGTGATCAGGATCACGATGATCAGGGCGAGACGGCCGAAGAAGATCGAGACCTTCGACTTCGCGAGCGCCGGGTCGCTTTCGAGCGAGGTGCTGCGCACCCGGCGGGTGGTCTTGAGAGCGAGGATTGCCATGGTGCTACCTCTCCAGGTCTGATTCGTTGGCACGAAGGAGCTTGTTCTGCAGGAGCGCTACCCCGGCGAGGATGATCATGAGGATCACCGCGAGCGCCGACGCGTATCCGAAGTCCAGCCGCTCGAACGCTCGTTGGTAGATGTAGTAGTTGATGGCCCGGGTGGCGTCGACCGGGCCGCCCTTGGTGGTCACGGCGATCGTGTCGAAGACCTGGAACGAGCCGACGACCGTCACGACCAGCACGAAGGCGAGCACGGGGCGGAGCAGGGGAAGGGTCACGCTGCGGAACACCCGCCACTCTCCGGCGCCATCCACCTCGGCCGCCTCGTAGACGTCCCGCGGTATGGCCTGGAGGCCGGCGAAGAGCAGCAGCGAGGTGTAGCCGAGGTGACGCCAGACGTTGACCATGGCGATGGTCACCATGGCGATGTTCTCGTTGCCGAAGAATCCGATCTTGTGGATTCCAATAAATTCGAGCGCCGCGTTGATGATGCCGAGGTTGTAGTCCGCCAACCAGTACCAGACCAGCGCCACGATCACGTTGGCGATGAGGTAGGGAAGCATGATGACCCCGCGAACGACCATGGATCGGGTGAAGCGCTGCATGAGCACGGCGAGCAGGAGTGCGGCCGCCGTCTGCACGCCGACGTTGATCACGACGTATTCGAGGGTCACCCGCAGCGAATTCCAGAACACCGGGTCCGACCAGATCTTGATGTAGTTCTCGAGGCCGATGAAGACCGGCGGTCGGAGCAGGTTGTAGTCGGTGAAGCTGAGGTAGAGGCCCCTGATCGCCGGCCAGGCGAAGAAGACCACGAATCCGATGCTGGCCGGGATGAGGAACAGCACCGCTGCCCTGAACTGCGATCCCTTGCGGGCGGTCACCGCCATGGTGTGCCTCCTAACGTCCTTGTCAGGAGACATAATTGCATCATGGAAGTAAAGAAGTCAAGAGATTGGCAAAATGCGTGACGCACCGTGACATTCGAGTCGCGATACGGCGGCTAAGGGGCCATTTCGCGATGGTTTAATTTGCCTGCTGCAAAGAATGGCGACCGCGAGCTGCCTCCATGCGGCCACTATTCACGCGGAAATGCGCCAGTGAGGAGCAGTGATTCGCGCCGGACAACAAAAAAGCCGGGACGCGCTCGTCGCGCGTCCCGGCTTCTGAAAACTATTGTCTAGTGCGCGTCGCGCTTTTCCTTGATCTTCGCCTTCTTGCCGCGGAGGTTGCGGAGGTAGTAGAGCTTCGCGCGGCGCACGTCGCCGCGGGTGACGACCTCGATGTGGTCGATGACCGGGGAGTGCACGGGGAAGGTGCGCTCGACGCCGACCTGGAAGCTGACCTTGCGAACGCAGAACGTCTCGCGCACGCCCTCGCCGGAGCGGCCGATGACGACGCCCTGGAAGACCTGGATGCGGGAGCGGGTGCCCTCGACGATGTTTACGTGGACCTTCACGTTGTCGCCGGCGCGGAAGTCCGGGATGTCCGAGCGGAGTGAGGCCGCATCTACGGCGTCAAGAATGTGCATGGTGGTTCGCTCTCTGCAACCGCCACAGGTCGATCACGATATAGGTGAATCTCAGAAGGAAGTGGTGCCCGGTCTGTGACGGCTCCCCTGTGGCAGAGCCGTGCTGAAGGCACAAGGGGTAATTCTGCCACATCGGCAGGGTCTGTGCCACTCACGGGGCCAGAGCCTACGGCGCTCCGGCGGCGGCGGGATCGGGCGTCTCCCCCGCGCGAGGTCGCTCGGCCTGGTTGATGGCCGCCCGCAGCTCGTCGTAGTCGAGGCCGGTGAGGCGGGTCACCACCCCCTGGCGGGTCTCCACGAGGTACTCGATGAGCACGACCCAGAGGGTGGTGAAGGCGAGGATGATGATCACCGCGCCCGAGATGTCGGCGATCGTGAACGACGCATCCCGGAACGACTGCCCGAAGAGGTGCGTGGCGATCGAGGTGCCCTGCTCGTAGCTGTGCACCGAATCGACCACGAAGAAGCCGTAGCACAGCACCGCGAAGTACCAGGCAGATAGCAGCCACGCGTCCGTTCTCGACACGGCACCCGACCGCCTGGCCCGCTCGCGCGCCCAGGTGATGGTGGTGACCACCGCGAGAAAGACGAAGAGGAGCGGAGCCAGGAAGAGCCCGATGGCGTAGTGCCAGCCGAGGATCACGCCGAAGAAGACGCGTCCGATCAGGAGCCACAGCGGCAGCACGATGGTTGCGGCGAACTGCGTATTGAACACAGCCCGGCGATACCACATGGGTAAAAGCTTACGCTCGCCGCGCGGGAGAATAAGTCGTACGAGACGAGGAGACGCATGATCGAGTTGAGAACGCCCGCGGAGATCGACGAAATGAGGCCGGCAGGCCGCTTTGTCGCGAGCGTGTTGGAGGAGCTCGTGGCCGCCTCGGCTGTGGGCGTCAACCTGCTGAAGCTCGATTCGATCGCCCACGCCCTGATCCAGAAGGCCGGAGCAGAGAGCTGCTACGTCGACTATCACCCGTCGTTCGGCGCGATGCCGTTCGGCAAGGTGCTGTGCACGTCGGTCAACGACGCCGCCCTGCACGGGCTTCCGTTCGACTACCGCCTCGCCGACGGGGACGTGGTGAGCCTCGACTTCGCGGCATCCGTCGACGGCTGGGTGGCGGACTCCGCCGTCACCATCGTGGTCGGCTCCGCCCGCGACGAGGATCTTCGCCTCATCGAGACCACCGAGCGCGCTCTCGCCGCCGGGATCGCCGCCGCGCAGCCGGGGGGCCGGATGGGCGACGTCTCGGCCGCCATCGGAGCGGTCTGCCGTGCTGCCGGCTTCGGCGTGAACACCGACTTCGGCGGACACGGGGTGGGGCACACGATGCACGGCGACCCGCACGTGCCCAATGACGGGCGACCGGGGCGCGGAATCCCCCTGCGCGCCGGGCTCGTCTTCGCGATCGAGCCCTGGCTCATGCAGTCGACTGACCAGATCTTCACGGACCCCGACGGATGGACCCTGCGCAGCCTCGACGGGTCGCGGGCCGCCCATTCCGAGCACACGATCGCGATCACCGAAGACGGCCCACTGGTGCTCACCGCCCGCTGAGAGCACCGCTCGCTAACGGCTCAGGCCCGCGAGGCGACCAGCCCGCGAATAGTGGTGTCGAGGGCGAAGCCGAACTCGTCCGACACGGCCTCCCGATCTCGCCGAAGCTCCGCCACGAGGCGGGGGTACGCACCGGCGCCGATCGTCGGCAGCAGCGAGAGGATCGAGGCATCGGCGTCGGCCGGGATGCTGCGAATCATGGCGGCGTAGTTGCGCACGATCCCCTGCAGCAGCAGGGCCGCGCTCAGGCGCTCGCTCTTCTTCAGTGGCGACTCGGCGAGGCTCTCGAGCAGCGATTCGATCCACTCGAGACTGTGCGGGGTGCGGGGCATGCCGGTGATAACGACGTCGCTCAGCCAGGGGTGCCTGCGATACACGTCGAGAAGGGCGCGGGCCCACGCCCTGGCGTTGTCGCTCCACCCGGCGGACCGCGCCCTCGCCGGAGGATGCCCCACCGCCGAGTCGACCATGAGCTCGACGAGGGTCTCCTTCGAGTCGACGTAGCGGTAGAGCGCCGTCGCCGCGAGGCCGAGGGGCTTCGCGAGAGCCGCCATGGAGAGACCGTCGAGGCCCTCGTCGTCGGCGAGCGCGATCGCCGCCGCGACGATGCGCTCGGTGCTCTGCTTCGGCTTCGGCCCGCGATTCGTGGTCTCGCCCAGCCCCCAGGCGAGCAGCACCACCTGCGGGAGCGTCGTCGGCGTCTCGAGCTCGGACGGCTTCTCTGGTTGACTGCGCACGTCGTTCACAGTAGTGTCTTCTTACTGTGAGTGCAATACACAGTAGATCCGTCACAATTATCCCTCGAACTGGAGAACCCCGATGAACCGGCAATCCCTCGCCATGACCGCGCTGCTCTGCGCCTCGTTCATGGATGTCATGGACACCATGATCACGAACGTGGCGCTGCCATCGATTCAGGTCGACCTCGGCGCCAGCCCGGTCGAGCTCGAGTGGACGATAGCCGGCTACCTGATCGCCTTCGCGACCACACTGCTGCTGGGCGGGCGACTCGGCGACCGGGTCGACCGGCGCACCCTGTTCGCTCTCAGTCTGCTCGGATTCGTGCTCGCGTCGTTCGGGGCGACCCTCGCCTGGAGCGGCGCATCCCTCGTGGGCTTCCGCATCGGCCAGGGCGCGGCGGCCGGACTGATGATCCCCCAGGTGCTCGCCTACGTTCAGGTTCTTTACCCTCCGGAGAAGCGTGCACCGCTGTACGCGGCAATCGGGTCGATGAGCGTGCTCGGCACGGTCGTCGGGCAGATCCTCGGCGGCTGGCTCGTCACCATCGACGCGTTCGGCCTCGGCTGGCGGAGCATCTTCCTCATCAACGTCCCCGTCGGACTCGTCGCTCTCGTCGTCGCCTACGTCTGCCTGCCGAGAGCGGTGTCGGCCGGTCGCGAACGGCTGGATGTCGCGGGCGCCGTGCTCTCGGGCGGCGCGATCTTCCTGTTCGTCCTCGCCCTCACCACGGGGCACCTCAACCACTGGGCGTGGTGGATCTGGGCGCTGATTGCCGCGGCGGTCGCGCTCTTCGCCGCCTTCGTGAGGCACGAACGCCGACTCACCCGCACGGGCGGAGCGCCGCTGGTGTCGACGGAGCTGTTCCGGGTGAGGTCGTTCTCGGCCACGGCGATCGTGCAACTGCTCTTCGCCTTCGGCTCGGGCAGCTACGCCATGGTGCTCGGCTTCTACCTCCAGCAGGTCGTGGGGCTCAGCCCGCTCGCCTTCGGACTTGTCCTACTGCCGATCAGCCTGGGGGCAATGGCCGGATCGGCGATCGCCGTGCCGCTGAGCAAGAACCACGGGGTGGCCCTCGTCATCGCCGGCGGGCTGATCCAGGCCGCGGCGTTCTGGTGGGTGCGGCTCGTTCTCGAGGCCGGGTCGCCGCTCAACGCCTGGGCGCTCGTGCCGCCGCTGGCCTTCGCCGGGATCGGCCTCATCTTCGTGGCGATGCCGCTCGTCGAGATCGCGCTGCGCGGCGTAGCGCCGCACCTGGCCGGCACGGCATCAGGGGTGCTCAACACCGTCCAGCAGACGGGGTCCGCACTGGGGATCGCGGCGGCCGGCGGACTCTACTTCGCGTTCGAGGAGACGTCGGGAGCGCTCGTGGCGGAACTCGGCGCGCTCTGGGTGCCGGTGGCCTGCTTCGTGCTGACCGCGGTGACGGCGGCCGTCGCCCTCGGGGTGCGCGGCCGGCGGGTCACCCCGGTAGCCGAATTCGCCCCCCGGGAGGCGTGAGGACCCCGCTAGTGCCCGTCGTTGCTCGGGCGCGACGTGGCGCGGGATCGCCGCGAGCTAGTCGGCGAGCAGGTCGGGCCGCACGCGCCGGGTGCGCTCGAGCTGCTGCTCGTGCCGCCAGGCGGCGATAGCACCGTGGTTGCCGCTCAGCAACACCGGGGGAACCTCGAGGCCGCGCCACTCGGCCGGCTTGGTGTAGCTCGGATACTCGAGCAGGCCATCCGAATGCGACTCCTCCACGAGGCTCTCCGGGTTGCCCACGACGCCCGGGATGAGCCGGCCGATCGCCTCGATCATGGCCATCGTGGCGACCTCTCCGCCGTTGAGCACGTAGTCGCCGAGGCTCACGAGGCGCACCGTCGCGCGCGTCGAGGCGTAGTCGACCACCCTCTGGTCGATCCCCTCGTACCGGCCGCAGCCGAACACGAGTTGCCGCTCCAGCGCGAGCTCGTGCGCCATGGACTGGCTGAAGAGCTCCCCGGCCGGGGACGGGAAGATGATCACGGGCGGCTCGGCGTGCTGCGCCTCGCTGGCATAGAGGATGCTGTCGAGCGCGTCGCCCCAGGGCTCGGGGCGCATGACCATGCCGGCTCCCCCGCCGTACGGGGTGTCGTCCACCGTGCGGTGCCGGTCGTAGGTGTAGTCCCGCAGATCGTGCACCGCGAGGTCGATGAGTCCGTTCTGCCGCGCCTTGCCGAGCAGTGACACGTCGAGCACGGAGAAGAACTCCGGGAAGATCGTCACGATGTCGATGCGCATCGACGGACTCCTTAGTCGGTGACTGTCTCTGGGGCGCCGGTCGCCGTGTCCGACTCGTCCGGCTCGTCGTCCGGCAGTTCCTCGAACAGGCCGGCGGGCGGCGTCACCGTGAGGGTGCCGGCAGCGATGTCCACCGTCGGCACGATCGCCTTCACGAACGGAACGAGAACCTCGCCGGTCTCGGTCGTGACGTGGATGAGGTCCTGGGCCGGCAGGTGATCAACGAGGCTGACCGTGCCCACCCGCACGCCGTCGCGCATCACCGCGAGGCCGACGAGCTGGTGGTCGTACCAGGCGTCTTCCTCGTCGGAAGGCTCGCTCAGGTCCTGGTCCACCCAGAGGATGGCCTTGACCAGCGTCTCAGCGACGCTGCGGTCCGGTACGTCCTTGAAGAACGCGACAGGCTGCGCGTTGTACCACTTGAGCTCGGTCAACTCGAGGGTCTTGCCGTGCCAGTCGGAACTGGTCGGCACCTGGAGGGTGAACACGGCGCCCGGAACGAAACGTCGTTCCGGGGCATCCGTGTACATCTCAACTTTGATCGCTCCCTTGAGGCCGTGAGCCTTGGTGAGTCGACCGACCCTGAGCTGGTCGTGGGGCTGTGTTTCTCTAGAAATCGGTATCAACCACGTCAACACGCACCTTGCGGCCGTCGGCAAGCGCCGACACGAGGGTGCGGAGCGCCTTGGCAGTGCGACCCGCGCGACCGATCACGCGACCGAGGTCCTCGGGGTGCACGCGCACCTCGAGAACGTCGCCTCGCGGCGAGGTCTTCGACACAACCTGGACGTCGTCCGGGTTGTCGACGATCCCCTTGACGAGATGTTCGAGCGCGGCTGCGAGCATTGCCTACGCCTTGTCGGCTTTGGCGTCTTCTGCCTCGGCCTCTTCGGTGACGTCGGCCTTGGCCTCCGCCTCGTCAGACTTGGCTTCGACAACCGCGGCGTCGGCCGGGGCGATGTCCTCGACCGCTGGCGCGATCTCGGCGTCGACCTCGGGGGCCTCGGCTGCATCGGCGGCTTCGGCCTTGGCCGGGGCCTCGACCTTGGCGGCGGGCGCCACGGCCTTGGGCTTCAGCACGGGCTTCTTCTTCTCGTCGGCGACGTACTCGACCTTGGATTCCTTGGTCTTCACGGTGCTGACGGCGTTCTTGTCACCCTTGAAGATTCCCCAGTCGCCCGTGAGCTTCAGGAGGGCTTCGACCTGCTCGGTCGGCTGTGCGCCGACGCTGAGCCAGTACTGGGCGCGCTCCGAGTCGACCTCGATGAACGAGGGCTCCTCGGTGGGGTGGTACTTGCCGATCTCCTCGATGGAACGACCATCACGCTTCGTGCGTGCGTCGACAACGACGATTCGGTAGTAAGGAGCGCGGATCTTGCCCATGCGCTTCAAACGAATCTTTACAGCCACAATTCTCCGTAGTTAATGTGTTGGGGCGAACTGCTTGCCGTGAGCGTGGGGTGCACACTCGGCAGAAAAGCTCTGATGGGAGTCGGTGCCGACTGATTAGAGGGTCGGACGGCCAAAGACTCGACTAATCATTCTTGCAGATTTCCGAGCGGTTCAGGAACCAGTCTGCGAAACGGTCGGCTGGGGAGCCGTTCTGGCAACCCTGCGGGGGCGTCTGCGGGACAGCGCAACGCCCACCAGGCACACGACTCCGCCGACGATGGCGAGGGGCGCCGGGATCTCCCCGAAGAAGGCGAGGCCGAGCAGAACAGCGATGGCCGGCACGACATAGGTCGTGACGCCGAGCTGCCCGGCCGGCATTTTCGACAGGGCGAACGCCCAGGTGCTGAAGGCGAGGGCCGTGGGAACCGCCCCGAGATAGACGGCACCGAGGATGCTCGCCACCGGCGCCCGCCCGAGGTCGTGAACGAGCTCGCCGAGGAAGGGCGTGCAGGCGACCATGCCGATGACACAGCCCATGAAGGTGGTCTGACGGGCGGGAATTCGGCGCAGCAGCGGCTTCTGGCAGAGCACCCCGGTGGCATAGGTCAGGGCGGCGAGCAGGGACCAGAGCACTCCGGTGCCGTCGCCGAAGCCGGAGATCCCCGTGCCGAGACCGATCAGCACGACGCCGAAGAACGCCACTCCGGCGCCGATGGCGAGCCACTTGGGGATGCCCTCGCCGAGGAAGATCCCCGCCCCGAGGGCGATCAGGATGGGGCCGATGTTCACGATCATCGCGGTCGTGCCCGCGTCGAGGCTGTGCTCGGCGATGTTGAGCGCCACGTTGTACGCGCCGAACCAGGCGACGCCGAAGACGACCACGAGCATCCACTCACGCCGATTCGGCGCCACCCAGCGGCGGCCGATCACCAGGGAGGCGAGCAGGAGGGAGCCGACGGTCAGCCGCAGAAGCGCGAGCGCTCCCCCACCGAAGTGCGGCGCCACGCCCCTGATCACCACGAACGCGCTCGCCCAGGCGAGAACGGTGACGACGATGGCGATGAACACCGGGGTCGAGAGCCTGCCGGTGGCGCTGGCGCGATCCGATGTTGTGGTCATGTGCCCACGCTAACCGCCGCCGCCGCCATTCTTCTCGCGGGATACGGACCTGACGGTTTCTGCCCGAAGGTTGTCCCTTAAGCGTGGCCGCGGCATCCGCATTTCTCCGCAGGTTTGGCGTTTCTCGGGCCAATTTGTGTTTCTCCGGAGGTTTGGCCGTTTCTCCGGCCAAATTGTGTTTCTCCGGAGGTTTGACCGCACAACCCCGCCGGGCAACCGAAAACCCGCACTCAGAGCCTAATTCCGGAGAAACCTCCGGAGAAACGCTGTGGTGAAGGCGATCGCGGACCGCGGCGCGGATGCGGACCGTGGGGCGGATGCCGGGCTGCACCTACGGCCGACCCGCGTTTCTCCGGAGGTTTGGCCGCACAGCCCAGTCCGGCACCCGAAAATCGACGCTCAGAGCCCGATTCCGGAGAAACCTCCGGAGAAACGCGCGGCGCAGAAACGCGCGGCGCAGAAACGTGAGGCGGGCCGGCGGGCGCGGATGCGGTCAGCCGGCGTTCTTCGCGTCGCGCCAGGCGAGCCAGTCCCGAACCGGGGCGAGATCGTAGGCGGGGCCGGAGAGTCCGATGGTGAAGAGGCTCGTTCCGAGCGCGTGAAGCTCGTCGGCCTGGTCGTGGTTGCGTCCGCGGAGCTCGGTCGAGATCTCGATCTGCGAGACATCCCGGCCCACCTCGGCGCCGTGCTCGGCGAGGATGCCGAGCTTGCGCTCCAGCGTCTCCGGGTCGCTGAACGAGTGCCAGATGTCGGCGTGCTTCGCCACGATCCGCAGGGTCTTCTTCTCGCCGCCGCCGCCGATAAGCACCGGGATGTGCCTGGTCGGCGCCGGGTTGAGCTTCGCCCACCGCGCCTCGATCACCGGCAGGGCCTCGGCGAGGGCATCGAGCCGCTTGCCGACGGTGCCGAACTCGTAGCCGTACTCCAGGTAGTCCTTCTCGAACCAACCGGATCCGGTGCCGAAGATGAACCGGCCGGTGCCGGTGCCCTTCGCGCTGATGTGGTCGATCGTGCGGGCCATGTCGGCCTGCAGGTTCGCGTTGCGGTAGCTGTTGCAGTTGACGAGCGCGCCCAGCTCCACCCTCGAGGTCTGCTCGGCCAGGGCGGCGAGCATCGTCCAGGACTCGAAGTGCAGGCCGTCCGGGTCGCCGGAGAGCGGGTAGAAGTGGTCCCAGTTGAAGAGAATGTCGACGCCGAGGTCTTCGAGCTCGGCCGCGGTCTCGCGGATCTTCTCGTAGCTGGCGTGTTGGGGGGCGATCTGCACGCCGAGGCGCACCGGACGGTTGTGTGCTGGGGTCATGACTCGAGCCTAGAACGAGTGGGCGCGCGGCGCAGGACTCCGACTCGGTTCGACTCCGAGTGTTCTCCTAGGAAGCGGGACGTAGCCTGTGGACCATGCCCCTGCTCCTGCCACGATTCGTAGCGCTTGCCGCGATTCTCGTTGCGGCCCTCGCCCTGGCCGGGTGCGCGTCGGAGGACCTCGACACCGACACGACGAGCACGGTCACCTCCACCCAGCCGAGTCCCGTCGTCGTGGCGATCGGGGACTCGATAATGAAGGGCCACGGCCTGGCTCCGGCGCAGTCGTGGCCGGCGCTGCTCGCCAAGACGAACGCGTGGTCCCTCGACAACCTCGCCTGCGACGGCGCCGGTTTCGTGAAGGCGGGAGACGCGGATGACTGCGGAGACGATTTCTCCGGCCTCGTCGAGGAGGCGGTCGCCGCCAAGCCGTCCCTCATCCTGATCTCGGGAAGCAGCAACGACCTGGGCATCAGCAACAGCCGGCTGCAGGAGCAGACGATTCAGGTCGTGACGGCGCTGCGTGCCGCCCTCCCCGGCACGACGATCGTCGGCATCAGCACCGTCTGGAACGACACCGTCGCACCCGACCAGATGGACGACATCAACGAGCAGGTGCGCCAGGCCGTGAGGGGTGTGGGCGGCGTCTACCTTGACATCGGGCAGCCGCTCGCCGGCCACCGCTCGTGGCTACAGAGCGACGACGTGCACCCCACCGCGAAGGGCCAGCGCGAGCTCGCGAAGGCGATCGCCGGGGCGGTGCGCAGCGCGAAGCTCACGCTCTGATCACCGCCCACGTCGCCCAACCTCGGCCGCCCCGTCGAGATGCCCACTTTGGTCGCTAGCGCGGGCGAGACGGCGGCAATTCTGGGCACCTCAGTGATTTGGGCCGGTCACGGATCGAGCGGATCGAGCGCGACGACCGCGACGAAGGTGCCTAGCCGCGGCCGAGAAGTTTCTGCAGGCTCGCGAGCTCTTCCTCGGAGGGGCCGGCCTTGCCTGCGCCGCCGAGGCCGAATCCGGATCCCGCGGCTGCCGACGTCGGCTTCGCACCGGCAGCGAGGGCGGCGTTCTCCGCCGCTCGCTTGGCCGGGTTGCCCGACTTGGAGCCCTTCTTCTGCTGCACCTTCTTCGCGCCGCCGAACTTGGCGCCCGGGATGGGCCCCATCCCGGGAACCTGCGGCACCCCGCCCTTCGCCACGGTCTTCATCATCTTCGCGGCCTGCTCGAAGCGGTTGACGAGCGCGTTGACCTCGGTGACGGTCGTGCCGGATCCGCGGGCGATGCGCACCCGCCTCGAGCCGTTGAGCACCTTCGGCTGGCGACGCTCGGCGATCGTCATGGACTGGATGATCGCCTCGGTGCGGGTGATCTCCGACTCGTCGAAGTTGTCGAGCTGCTCGCGCATGCCCTTCGCCCCGGGGAGCATGCCGAGCATGCTCTTGATCGAGCCCATGTTCTTGAGCTGCTGCATCTGGCCGAGGAAGTCCTCGAGCGTGAAGGTGTCGGTGGCGAACTTCTCCGCGACCTTGCGCGACTCCTCCTCGTCGAAGCCCTTCTGCGCCTGCTCGATGAGCGTGAGGATGTCGCCGAGGTCGAGGATGCGGCTCGCCATGCGGTCGGGATAGAACGGCTCGAAGTCGTCGAGGCCCTCACCCGTGGACGCGAAGATGATGGGGCGGCCGGTGACCGATGCCACCGACAGCGCGGCGCCACCCCGGGCGTCGCCATCGAGCTTGGTCAGCACGACGCCGGTGAAGTCCACGCCCTCCTGGAACGCCTTCGCCGTGGCGACGGCGTCCTGGCCGATCATGGCGTCGATGACGAAGAGCACCTCGTCAGGGTCGATCGCCTTGCGGATGTCCGACGCCTGCTTCATCAGCTCGGCGTCCACGCCGAGGCGGCCGGCGGTGTCCACGATCACGACGTCGTACTGTTTGTCCCTGGCGAACTTGATGCCGTCCTTGGCCACCTTCACCGGGTTGCCGCCGTCTCCGCCGAAGAACGACCTGGGGGCGGCATCCTCCGCGCCGACGTTTCCGGGCTCCGGCGCGAACACGGCGACGCCCGCCTGCTCGCCGACCACCTTCAGCTGGGTCACCGCGTTGGGGCGCTGGAGGTCGGCCGCGACCAGCAGCGGGGTGTGATTCTGGGCGGCGAGCCATTTCGCGAGCTTGCCGGCGAGGGTGGTCTTTCCCGCTCCCTGGAGGCCGGCGAGCATGATCACGGTCGGCGGGTTCTTGGCGAACTGGATGCGCCGGGCCTCGCCGCCGAGGATCGTCACGAGCTCGTCGTTGACGATCTGCACCACCTGCTGAGCGGGATTGAGCGCCTTGGAGACCTCGTCGCCCATCGCGCGCTCGCGCACTCGAGCGGTGAAGTCCTTCACCACCTCGAGGGCGACGTCGGCATCGAGCAGCGCCCGGCGGATCTCGCGGACGGTGCCGTCCACATCCGCCGCGCTGAGCTTGCCCTTGCCGCGAAGGTTCTTGAAGGTGTCGACGAGTCGATCGGTGAGATTTCCAAAGGTGGCCATGGTGCCACCAGTTTAACCCGACCGCGACGGCTCTCGCCGTGCGTGTCATCCGGTGCGCCTCGCCCCGCAGCGTTCCCGCTCCTAGGCTGGGCACATGCGCTTCGGAATCGTGATCCTGCCCCAGGAACCGTGGGCGAAGGCCCGCTACACCTGGGCGGCGGCGGAGAACCTGGGATTCGACCACGCCTGGACCTACGACCACCTGTCCTGGCGCACCCTCGCCGACCAGCCGTGGGGTGCGACCATTCCCACGCTCACCGCCGCGGCGACGGTGACCACCCGGATCCGCCTGGGCACCTTCGTCTCGTCGCCCAACTTTCGGCATCCGGTCACCTTCGCCAAGGATGTCGCGACGGTCGACGACGTCTCGGGCGGCCGGTTCATTCTCGGGATCGGCTCGGGAGGCACGGGCTTCGACGCGTTCGTTCTCGGCCAGCCGGAACTCTCGGCACGGGCGCGGCACGAGCGGTTCGCCGAATTCGTGCAGCAGCTCGACGGGCTGCTGCGCTTCGAGCAGCACGGCCCGATCTCCTTCGCCGGCGAGTGGTTCACCACCCATGAGGCGCGCATGGTGGGGGTGCCGGCCCAGCAGCCCCGCGTGCCGTTCGTGATCGCCGCGAACGGGCCCCGCGGCCTCGGCGTCGTCGCCCGCTACGGACAGGGCTGGGTGAGCACCGGCAAGGAGGGTGCGACCGGCGAGGAGTGGTGGGCCTCCGTCGAGTCGCTCGTCACCCGCCTCGACGACGCGGCGGCGAGCGCCGGACGCGACCCGGCCACCATCGACCGGTACCTCTCGCTCGACTCCGGCGGGAAGTTCTCCCTGGAGAGCGTCGGAGCGTTCGAGGATCTCGTCGGCCGGGCGGCCGGGCTGGGCTTCACCGACGTCGTCTCGCATTGGCCGCGGCGGGACGGCATCTACGCCGGATCCGTCTCGGTGCTCGAAGAAGTGGCCGGCAGGCTCGACTCCCTGCGCTGACGAGCCGCGGCGGCGTAACCGGTGTTTTGCGCCTCGAGGCGATACGTTGGCGATACGTTGACAGAGGTCGCTCGCGAGGGCGCACAGGGAGTCAGATGAACATCGGTGTTCGGCGCGAGATCGAACCAGGGGAACGCCGGGTCGCGGCCACTCCCGAATCCGTGCTCCAACTCGTCGCCGTGGGACTGAGCGTGACGGTGCAGCGGGGGGCGGGAGCGGCGGCGGGCTACCCGGACTCCGAGTACGCGACGGCCGGCGCCCGGCTCGTCGACAGCCTCGACCTTGGTCGCTGTGACGTGCTCGCCCACGTTCGGCCGCTCGATGCGGGCACCGTCGCCCGGCTCTCCGCTGGAACGATCACGGTCGGCCTCGTCGCCCCCGCGGCAAACCTCGAGGTTGTGGCGGCGCTGCGGGATGCCGGGATCACCTCGTTCGCGCTCGAGCTGGTGCCGCGGCTCTCCCGCGCCCAGTCCATGGATGCCCTCACCTCGCAGGCCCTCGTGGCCGGCTACCGCTGCGTGCTCGAGGCCGCGATGCGGCTGCCCCGCTTCTTCCCGCTCTACATGACCGCGGCCGGCACGATCCCGCCGGCCAGGGTGCTCGTGCTCGGCGCCGGTGTCGCCGGTCTCCAGGCGATCGCCACGGCGAAGCGCCTGGGGGCGCGCGTGTCCGCGTACGACGTGCGGGCGGCATCCGCCGACGAGGTCGCCTCGATGGGCGCGACCTTCATCAGTCTCGACATGGACACCGCCGACGGCGCAGGCGGCTACGCGACCGAGCTCGCCGAGGATCGGGCCGCCCGCCAGCGCGAACTCCTTCGACCCCACATCGAGGCCTCGGATGTCGTGATCACAACGGCGGCGATCCCCGGCAGGCCGGCACCGCGGCTCGTCGGCTCGGACATGCTGCGGGGCATGCGCGCCGGATCGGTCGTGATCGACCTCGCCGCGGAGTCGGGCGGAAACGTGGAGGGAAGCGTGCCGGGGCACGACATCCCGATCCTCCTCGACGGGGACCGAGGCATGATCACGCTCGTCGGCATGAAGGATGTCCCCTCCGCGATGCCCCACGACGCCTCGAGGCTCTACGCGAAGAACGTCTCGAACCTCCTCGCCCTGATGACCGTCGACGGCGAGGTCGTCCCCGACTTCACGGACGAGGTCGTGGGCGGCGCCTGCCTCACCCACGACGGGATCGTGACCCACCAACCGACGCTCGAGGCGATATCGCCGAGCGAAGAGGCACGCGAGACGGGAATCCAGCGATGAGCGCCATCACCCTCCTGACCGTGTTCGTGCTGGCGGTGTTCATCGGCTTCGAGGTCGTCTCGAAGGTGTCCAGCACCCTGCACACCCCGCTGATGTCCGGGGCGAACGCCATCCACGGCATCATCCTCGTGGGCGCGATCATCGTGGCGGGCTCCGCCACCGAGCCCTGGCTGCTCGTCACGGCCCTTGTCGCGGTGCTTCTCGCCACCATCAACCTCGTCGGCGGGTTCGTCGTGACCGACCGGATGCTCAGCATGTTCGGCGCACGCGCGGCCCCGCGGAAACGGCCCTCCGGCCCGGAAGGGCCGTCCCGCACCGGGAAGGACGCCCGGTGAGCGTGCTCACGGCCGAGTGGACCGCCGGGCTCTACCTGCTCGCCGCGGTCTGCTTCATCCTCGCCCTCAAGGGGCTCAGTTCGCCCAGGACGGCCAGGCGCGGCAACCTGATCGGTGCCGCCGGCGCCGTGATCGCCGTGGCCACGGTGTTCCTCTCGGTTCGCCTCGACAACCTCGCGTGGATAATCGCGACGATCCTCGTCGGCTCCGCGATCGCCGCGCCGGTGTCGCGCCGGGTGAAGATGACGCAGATGCCCCAGCTCGTGGCCCTCTTCAACGGCGTGGGCGGCGGCGCCGCGGCGATCGTGGCGCTTCTCGAACTCGCCAACGCCGAATCGCCCTGGTCCGGCCTGGCGATCGCCTTCACGATCCTCATCGGCGCAGTCTCCTTCGCCGGATCGGCGGTCACCTTCGCCAAGCTCCAGGAACTCATCTCCACCAGGCCCCTCATCTTCCCGGGGCAACGCTGGGTCATGGTCGCCGCGCTCGTCGGCGCCGTCGTTTCCGGCGGATACGTCGTGGCGACCGGGTCTCTGCTTCCCGCGCTGCTGCTCCTCGGCCTCGGACTGCTCAGCGGATTGCTGCTGGTGCTGCCCGTGGGCGGGGCGGATGTGCCGATCGTGATCTCGCTCCTCAACGCCTTCACCGGGCTCGCGGTCGCGGCATCCGGTCTCGTGCTCGGCAACGTGCTGCTGCTCGTGGCCGGAACGCTCGTGGGGGCGAGCGGCACCATCCTGACCAGGGCCATGGCGGCGGCGATGGGACGCAGCGTCAGCGGGATCATCTTCGGCGCCTTCAAGGGAGGCTCGACCGCCGGGTCGACGACGATCTCCGAGCGTCCGGTGCGGTCGGTGTCCGCCGAAGATGTCGCGATCCTGCTGGGATACGCGCAGCGGGTGATCGTGGTGCCCGGCTACGGCCTCGCGGTCGCCCAGGCGCAGTACACCATGGCCGAGCTCGCCACCGTGCTCGGGGACAAGGGCATCGAGGTGGTCTTCGGCATCCACCCGGTGGCCGGCCGCATGCCGGGGCACATGAACGTGCTCCTCGCCGAGGCGAACGTGTCGTACGAGGTGCTTCGGGAGATGGACGAGGTGAATCCGCAGTTCAAGACCACCGACGTCGTGCTCGTGGTCGGCGCCAACGACGTCGTCAACCCCGCGGCGAAGACGAGTCCGGGCTCGCCGATCTTCGGGATGCCGATCCTCAACGTCTCCGAGGCCAGGCAGGTGGTCTTCCTCAAGCGGTCGATGCGCCCCGGATTCGCGGGAATCGAGAACGAGCTGCTCTACGAGTCGCAGACGACCCTGCTGTTCGGCGACGCCAAGGAATCGCTGACGAGGATCCTCAGCGCCGTCAAGGGCCTCTGAACCGGCGGCGAGCCGCGCGGCGCCTAGGCTTCAGGGATGGCCGACCCCGCGATCCGCTCAGTCTCCCTCGGCACGACCGGGATCGCCGTGAGCGAGTTCTTCTTCGGCGGTGCCGCGATCGGCGGCATCGGCTCGGCCCCGTCGCGGATCGGGCTCGGGATGGCCACCGACGAGGCGCTGGAGCGACTCGACGAGGCGTACGAGGTGGGCATCCGGGTGCTCGACACGGCCAACAGTTTCGCGGGCGGCGAGAGCGAACGGGTGATCGGCCGCTGGCGCGAGGAGCGCGAGCGGGACGACGTGCTCGTCTCGACGAAGGTCGGCAACGTCGTGGAGCGCGCACAGGAGACCATCTCGCTCTCCGCCGACCACATCGCCCGGCAGCTCGCGCTCAGCCGCTCGAGGCTCGGCACGGTCGACCTGTACCTCGCCCACGGCGTCGACCAGTCAACCCCGCTCGAGGAGACCATCACCGCGTTCGCCGCCGCGATCGACACCGAGCAGATCCAGGCCTACGGATGCTCGAATCTCTCGGTGCGCGAGGTGGAGGCCTGGCTGCTCGCCGCCGACCGGGCCGGGCTCCCCCGGCCGGGCTGGGTGCAGAACGGCTTCAGCCTGCTCTCTCGCGGCGTCGAGCGGGACCTGCTGCCGCTGCTCGCGGAGGAGGGACTCGGCTTCGTGGCGTACTCGCCGCTCGCCGGCGGCATCCTGTCCAACCGGTTCCTCGGGGCCGACCTCGAGACGCTCCCCGAACCCGCCGCCGAGAGCCGGCTCGCGCTCGCCCCCGCGATGTACGGCGACGCGTTCACCCTGACGAACCTGGCCAGGGTCGCCGCCCTCGAGCCGGTCGCCCGCGAACGCGAGGTGAGCATCGCCGGCCTCGCGCTCGCCTGGCTGCGTCGGCATCCGCTCGTCACTGCGACGATCGTCTCGCCGCGGCGCACGGGCCAGTGGGACGCCGTGACCGAGGCGGCGGCGATGGACTTCGACGACGGCCTCGCGGAGCAGGTGGGCGCGCTGTTCGCCTGAGTCGGGCAGTCAGGGATCGGGGGCGCGGATCGCCGCCGCGATACCCTGAACGGATGGCACTCATTCTCGACTTCGACGGACACACTCCCGCAGTTTCCGACACCGCGTGGGTCGCCCCGAACGCCACGCTGATCGGCCGGGTCAGGATCGCCGACGACGCGAGCGTCTTCTACGGATCGGTGCTGCGCGGCGACACCGACACGATCTCGATCGGCGCGGGCAGCAACATCCAGGACAACGTCTCGGTGCACTGCGACACGGGCATCCCGACCACGGTCGGCGCTCGGGTGAGCGTGGGCCACTCGGCGGTGCTGCACGGCTGCACCGTGGAGGACGACTGCCTCATCGGCATGAGCGCGACGGTGCTCAACGGCGCCGTCATCGGCGCCGGTTCCCTCGTGGCGGCGGGGGCCGTCGTACTCGAGGGCACCATCGTGCCGCCGGGTTCACTCGTGGCCGGGGTGCCGGCGAAGGTGCGCCGCGAACTGACCGCGGAGGAGCGGATCGGGGTCACCGCCAACGCCATGCACTACGTGGAGCTCAGCCGGCGACACGCCGCGATCTAGCGCCGGTTGGCGAGCACCACGACGAGTAGCCCGGCGATGGGGAGCAGCCCCACGGCGAGGGCGATCGTCGGCATCATCTTGGCGCTCGAGCGCACGAGCACGATGATCGACAGGACGAGCGAGGCGACGACGATGCCCGCCCCCACGAAGAACACGATGATGCTCGGACCCGGCCCGCTGCCCGACCCGTTCAGCGCGTAGTCGATGCCGCTCACGAAGCCCCAGAAGCCGACGGCCGCACCGAGCACGGCCAGGGCGAGTGCCACCAGCGAGAGTCGGCTGTACGGGCGCGGCCAGCGCGTCGGTGCGGGATCTGACCCGGCCATGGTGCCCTTCTGGCTCATCATCGTCCTATCAGGTTCTGCACGAACACGTGCGGGGTGAATCCGGTGAGGTCGTTGATCCCCTCGCCCTGGCCCACGAGCTTGATCGGGATTCCCGTCTTCTCCTGCACCGAGAGCACGAATCCACCCTTCGCCGACCCGTCCAGCTTGGTGAGCACGAGTCCCGTGACCCCGGCATGCTCGATGAACGCCTCCGCCTGCGCGAGGCCATTCTGCCCCGTCGTCGCGTCGAGCACGAGCAGGACCTCCGCGATCTCCGTCTGCTTCTCCACGACCCGCTTCACCTTGGCCAGCTCGTCCATGAGCCCGCTCTTGGTCTGAAGACGGCCGGCCGTGTCGATGAGCACGATGTCGACGCCCTCGCGCTGGGCCCGCTCGATGGTCTGGAAGGCGACGGATGCCGGGTCCTGGCCCTGCTGCTGCGGCTTCTGGATGGAGGCTCCCCCGCGTTCGGCCCACGTCGCCAGCTGCTCGACCGCCGCGGCCCGGAACGTGTCGGCCGCGCCGACGATCACCGTGCGGCCGCGGGTCGTCAAGAACTTCGCGAACTTGCCGATCGTCGTGGTCTTGCCGACGCCGTTGACCCCGACGACGAGCACGACGGCCGGCCGCGCGCTGAGGGTGAGGGTGGGGTCGAGCCTGGCGAGACGCTCCTCGAGGGTCTCCCGCAGCATCCGCCGCAGGTCTTCCGGGTCGGTCGTGGAGTACTTGCGCACGTTCTCGCGCAGCTCGGCAACGATGGAATCGGTGATGTCCGAGCCGAAATCGGCGGTGATGAGGGCGTCTTCGAGGTCGTCCCAGGTCTCGTCGTCGATGGTCTTGCGCGAGAACATTCCCTTGAGCGCACCCGACAGGGACCACGGAGTTGCCATTCCCCCATGCTACCCAGCGGGGCGCGCACCGCCCGTGCACTCGGCAGGCGGGGCCGCGTCACCCGCCGCATTAGTTCCCGTTCGTCGGGTCTGTGCCCCGGCGACCGGCCACTAACGCTACAAACGGGCACGGACGTGGGAATTCGTAGGCACAACGGGCACGAGGCGGTCGACAACGAGTTCTTCGCACGGCTGGGGAGCTCCACTCCGGCCTTCCACGCGGGTCTCGGGGCGCTCGCGAGAAAGTCCACGCCGACGGGCACGGCAGACTAGGGGGGTGACTTTCGCCTTCATCCGCCACGGCCAGACCGACTGGAATCTCCAACTTCGCCTTCAGGGCTCGTCCGACATCCCGCTGAACGACACCGGGCGGCAGCAGGCCCGGGACGCGGTTGCCGTGCTCTCCGGCACTCGATGGGACTGCGTGGTGAGCTCCCCCCTCCGCCGGGCGCGCGAGACGGCGCAGATCATCGCGGACGGGCTCGGCATCACGCTGGGGCCGAGCTACCCCGAACTCGTCGAACGCGACTACGGGCACGGGGAGGGCGCGACCGAGGAGGACATCGAGGCGCGGTGGCCCAATCGCGACTACCCGGGGCTCGAGAGCCTCGACTCGGTGGTCGCCCGCGGCCTCGCCGCGCTGAATCGCATCGCCGACGACTACGGTGACGCGAATGTCGTGATCGTCTGCCACGGCACGATCATCCGCTACACCCTCAGCGCGCTCGCCGGACGCAAGCTCGATCAGATCAACAACGGATCCACCGCCACCTTCGACCGGATCGGCGAGGGCTGGCGCGTGCACACCGTCAACGACGAGCCGCTCGCCCCGCTTTTGCCCGGGACCGTCCAGCCCTAGTGTCTGCGGGGCGCGCGATGCCCGCGCCGGCCGATCGCGAGCATTGCGCCCCCGAGAACCAGGGCCGCGATGCCCGTCGCGATCGTGGAGGTCACGTCCCGGCCCGTCGCGGCGAGGCTGGTGCCGGTGGAAGTGTCCGAGACCGCGTTCGCTCGCACCGCGGGCGCCACGGATGCGGTGAGGGTGTACCCCGCGATCACGTCCGGGCTCACCCCATTGGAGGCCGTGATCTCGAACGTCGAGACTCCGGCCTGCGTCGGCGTGCCCGAAATGACGCCGGTGACGGTGTCAAGCTGAAGGCCGGCCGGGAGGGCTCCGCTCGAGACGGCGAAGCTCGGCGCTGGCGTGCCGCTGGCCGTCACCGTGAAGGAGTAGGCCTGGCCGACGGTCGCCCCGCTCGGGGCCGACGAGGTGATGTCGGGACTCGGCGAGGTCGACACCACGGTCGTGCTCGCGTCCGCGCAGGTGGTCGGCGCGGTGATCACGTTGTCGTCGAGAGTCACCGCCCCGGTACGGGCGAGCAGACGCCCCTGGATGGTGGCGCCCGTGGTCGCGGTCACCGACTGCGCGGCCATCACGGTGCCCACGAAGTCGGCCGCGGTGCCGATCGTGGCCGAGCTGCCGACCTGCCAGAAGACGTTGCAGGCGCTCGCGCCACCGGTGAGCACAATGTGCGTGTTCGACGAGATCATGAGTGTGCTCGCCGCCTGGAAGACCCAGACGGCCTGGGCGGTTCCGGCCAGAGCGAGGGTGCCGGTGAGGGACAGCGCGCCGCCGCGGTAGACGCCAGGAGCGAGGGATGCGCCGGCGAGGTCGGTGAGTCCGGTGCGCATCGGGGTGAGGCTGGCGGCCACGTTGTAGGCGGTCGTGAGGTCGTTCTGCGCGAGCGCCGCCGGGGCATCCGTCTGATGGATGGTGCCGACCACCGAGCCGTTCGGCGGCGCGGAGAATCCCGTGATCGACGTGCCGGGGCTGAGGCCGAGGTCGCCGGTGACGATCGTCGGACCGGTATTGGTCACGGTGCTGGCGCCGAGAACGCCGTAGGACGTCGCCGTGCCGAGGTTCACCGGGCCGTCGATCACCGTGGTGGCGGATGCCGGATCGGAGACCGCGAAGACCAGGGCACCCACGAGGAGGGCCCCCAGGCCAACCGAACTGACGACGTGACTTCGCTGAAAGTGGACCATGACCGTGCTCCCGCCTCGAAGAGAGAGCAACAGGGTCTGGATGGGTCTCGCGTACCTGTAGTTTTATCACTCCTAGACCGAGGGGTCTAGGGGTCGGGTCGGATTGGCGCCGAGCCGTTACCTCCCCGGGGCGGTGGAACCGGTCAGCCGGCCTGCTCCTGCTTCACCCGTTGGCCGACGACCGCGCTGATGCCGTCGGCGCGCATCGAGACACCGTAGAGGGCATCCGCGATCTCCATGGTTCGCTTCTGGTGAGTGATGATGATGAGCTGCGACGACTCGCGCAGGTCTTCGAAGATGGTGAGCAGGCGGCCGAGATTGGCGTCGTCGAGCGCCGCCTCCACCTCGTCCATGATGTAGAACGGGCTGGGCCGCGCCTTGAAGATCGCGATGAGCAGTGCGACGGCCGCAAGGGACCGCTCCCCGCCGCTCAGCAGCGAGAGCCGCTCGATCTTCTTGCCGGCCGGCTTCACGGTGACCTCGATGCCCGTCGTGAGCAGGTTGTCCGGATCGGTGAGGTGGATGCTGCCGGTGCCACCCGGGAACAGCACCGGGAATACCTTGTTGAACGCGGTCTTCGTGTCTTCGAACGCGCTGCCGAAGATGTCCTGCATCTTCTCGTCGATCTCGTCGATGATCGTGAGGAGGTCCTTGCGCGTCGAGGTGAGGTCGGTGAGCTGCTCGGTGAGGAACTTGTGCCGCTGCTCGAGCGCGGCGAACTCCTCGAGTGCGAGCGGGTTGACCCGGCCCAGCTGCGCGAACTTGCGCTCCGCCCGCGCCAGGCGCGCCTCCTGCTCGGCCCGCACGAACCGCTTGCCCTCGGGAGCCGCCTCCGCTCCCTGCTCGTGCTCCTGTTCGTCGTCGCGCTTCTCCTCGCGCTTCTCCTCGCGCTTCTCTTCGCGCTTCTCTTCGCGCTTCTCCGGAGCATCCGCCATTTCCGTCTCGGATTTGGCCAATTCGGCCCCATTTTCGCCCTCCGCGACCGAAACCTCCGGAGAAGCGCGCGGGGGCAGGAGGTCACCGTCGAGGGGAACGAGCTGTTCGGGGCCGTATTCGGCCACGAGCACGTCCTCCACGAGGCCGAGCTCCTCGCCGGCGCGCTCGAGCAGCGTCGAGAGGTGCAGCTTCTTCTCGTAGACCTGCATCTCGAGGCCGTGCACGCTCTCGCTGATGGCGGTGAGCCGCTCCCGCAGCGCGTTCTCGCTGCGGCGCAGCTCCGCGAGCTCCTCGTTCTGCGCCGAGCGCTCGGCCTCGCGGGCGGCGAGCTCGAGCCGGGCCTGGGACACCGAGCGGTCGACGGAGTCGAGCACCGCCGGGAGCGCCTCGAGCACCCGCTGGGCGGACGCGACCTGGCGTCGACGGATCACCGCGCGCCGGGCGGCCTCCTCGGCCTGTACCCGGTCCGCCTCCATCTGGCGCTTCAACTGCTCTACCCTCGCCTGCTGCGCGCGCACCCGCTCCCGCGCGGTCTCCACCTGCAGCCGGGCCTCGATCTCGTTCTCCCGCGCCGACTCCAGGTCGGCGAGCACGCCCTCGCGCGCCGCGACGTCGAGGATGGGGCGGGGGCGGGACGACGCCGTCTCCAGTTCCTGGCGGGCCCGGTCGGCCTGGGCCGCGGCATCCGCCACCGCGTCGGTCGCCAGGGCCAGGCCCTTCTCGAGCCGGTCGGCCTCCGCCTGGGCGGCCTCCACCTGCACGCGCACCCGGTTGAGCTTCTCGGTCTGGGCGGCGAGCTGAGAGTCGAACTGACGCAGGGCGGTGAGGGCGCGCGCCGACTGCTCCTTCGCCACCTGGTGACGCCCCCGCTGTTCGGCGAGCGCGAACTTGGCGCGGTCGATGAGGGAGCTCACCTCCTCGAGCCGATGCTTCGCCGCATCACGGTCCGCGACGAGCTCGAGCCGCGAGCGCTTGGCCCCCGAGCCGCCGCGCAGCACGTATTCGGACAGCACATCGCCGGACTTGGTGATGATCGTGACGGCCGAGCCCGCGGCCAGACCGGCCCACCCGGCGCGGGCCGTGGCGAGGTCGTCGGCGATGAGGATTCCGCTGAGCAGGTGCCGCACGCCATCCGGTGCGGTGACGACACTCTCGGCGCTGACGATGCCGTCGCCGAGGCCACGGGCGCTCGCGGTCGGCGCCCCGGACTCCGCGATCACGATCTCGACCCGCCCGTAGTCGTTGCTGCCGGAGTGCTCGATCGCGTCGAAGGCCGACGAGCGATCGTCGGCGAGCACGGCGTCGGCGAGCGAGCCGAGGGCGGCCGCGATCGCGGCCTCGAACCCGGGCTGCACCTGCACGTGTTCGGCGACAAGTCCGCGGATGCCGGCGAGCCGCGCGGCGACGAGGGCGCTCGAGCCGTCCTTCTGGTCGAGGGCCGACGACAGCGCGCTGGTGCGGGCGGCGAGGGCGTCGCGTTCGCGTTCGTGGCCGTGAAGCTGTTCGCGCAGGCGCTCGATCTCGGCCTCGGCATCCACAACCTCGGCCTGGGCGGTCTCGTAGGCGGCGTCGAGGTCGGTCTCGCCGGAGTCGGTGAGGGCGGCTTCGGCCTCCAGCTCGACGAACGAGGCCTGCGACTTCTCCCGCCGGTCCCGCGCCGCATCGAGCGCGTTCTGCTGGCGCAGCACCTCTCCGCGCACCGCGGCGAGGCGGGAGAGCGCGGTGTCGGCCTGGCCGCTGAGCTTGGACATCTCGAGGTCGTGCCGGGAGACGAGGGACGACTGGTAGGCGATCTGCTCGTCCAGCCCGTCGAGGTTGGCCCGGGCGACCGCGGTCGCGGCCTGGGCCTCCTGCCAGGCGGCCTGCGTCTCGGTGACCGCGGTCAGGAGGCTCTCGATCTCGTCTTCGGCGTCGGCCACCATCTGGCGGGTGACGCCCTGGCCGGCATCCGGAGCGTCCGTCTGCTGCCCGAGCAGGGCCAGGCGCTGGTTGGCGAGCGTGTAGAGGCTGCGCAGTCGTTCCTGCACAGACTCGAGGCCGAAGGCGGTGCGGCGCGCGAGGTCGACGGCATCGCCCTCCTGCGACTGCTCGATGCGGTGCTCGCGAAGCTTGTTCTGGTCGAGCTGTTCCTGCAGCACGATCCGCTCGGTCTTGCGTTCGCTCTCGCTGCGGGCGGACGCCGTGATGGCGGCGCGGAGCGTGACGACCTCGTCGGCGAGAAGCCTGGCGCGGGCATCCCGCACGATCGAGGCGATCGACTGGGCCTCCTTGGCGATCTCGGCCTGGTGGCCGAGCGGCTTGAGTTGGCGACGGATCTCCCCAGCGAGGTCGCTGAGCCGAGTGAGGTTGGCCTGCATCGCGTCGAGCTTGCGGATGGTCTTCTCTTTGCGACGACGATGCTTGAGGATGCCCGCGGCCTCCTCGATGAAGCCGCGGCGGTCCTCGGGACTCGCGTGCAGCAAGGCGTCGAGCTGGCCCTGCCCCACGATCACGTGCATCTCCCGGCCGAGGCCAGAGTCGCTCAACAGCTCCTGCACGTCGAGCAGGCGGCAGGTGTCGCCGTTGATCGCGTACTCGCTGCCGCCGTTGCGGAACAGGGTGCGGCTGATGGTGACCTCGGCGTAGTCGATCGGCAGCGCGCCATCCGCGTTGTCGATAGTGAGGATCACCTCGGCCCGGCCGAGCGGGCCCTTGGTGGCCGTGCCGGCGAAGATCACGTCTTCCATCTTGCCGCCGCGGAGCGTCTTGGCGCCCTGCTCCCCCATGACCCAGGCGAGGGCATCCACGACGTTGGACTTGCCGGAGCCGTTCGGTCCGACGACGCACGTCACGCCCTGCTCGAACGCGAAGGTCGTCGACTGGGCGAACGACTTGAACCCCTTGAGGGTAAGGCTCTTGAGATACACCGGCCAGCCCTCTCCGACGCCCCAGAAACGTCTGGGTCTACGGTACCGGACCGGGGCGGCTCTCCCCGGCAGGCGGGCGGCGCGCGCTTCGCGGCCTCGGCTGCGGGTGCGACGTTCGCGCTCTCGCCGTGCACAACTCCTGCAATTCGCGGCCGGCGGCTGCCGCGGCCCGGGAATCCCGGCGGCCCTCGCGCGGCGCACCGGCACTCTGCAGGAGTTGTGCACGGCGAGGGCGACACACCGCCGCGCCGCCTCGGTGGTCCCGCGGTCGGGTGACTGGTTGCGATGGGTCGCCGGCCGGGCAAGACTTGAGGAATGCCTGCGCGGCGCGAGGACGAGCTGAGAGCGGTGCCGGCGGCGGAGCTCGCCGGCTACCTCACCGCGCGGTCGGGCCTGCCGGGCCCCCGCGGCAACCTGGAGCTCGCCGACGCCTTCGCCGCGGTCGCCGACCGCGAGACGATCCTGCGGTTCGCCCACCTCGACGACGAGTACCTGCGCTTCTGCGGCACGGAGGCGGCGGGCCGCCTTGTCGCCGCCGAGCCCGGGGATGCCTCGCTCGTGTCGCTGCTGCGCGAACGGGCCGCCGACCCGCTCTGGCGTGTTCGCGAGGCCGCGGCGCGCGCCCTCCAGCTCATCGGCGACGCCCGGCCCGACCGGCTGCGGGCGATCGTGGCCGACTGGCTGACGGATGCGGACGGCTACGTGCGCCGGGCCGCCGTCGCCGGCATCTGCGAGCCCCGACTGCTGGCCGACCCCACGACGGCGAGCGCGGCGATCGACGCGTGCTCGAGCGCGACCGACTGGATCCGCTCGCTTCCCGCCGACCGTCGCCGGGAGCCGGCCGTTCGCAACCTGCGCCAGGCACTCGGGTACTGCTGGAGCGTCGCGGTCGCCGCGTCACCGGCCGCCGGCCTCGCCGCGTTCGACCGGCTGCGCGCGGTCGACGACCCGGACATCCGCTGGATCGTCTCCACCAACCTCACCAAGGCGCGACTGCGCCGGATTCTCGAGACGGAGACGCCCTGAGCCGCGCTCGCGGAGCCCCGTGTTCGGGGAATGTAAGGGCGCGCGGTCGGTGCCCGGATTGTGGCCGCCGATCCGCTTGAATGATCACATGGAGTCGGAGGCGAGGGGGCAGTCGCGGGGCCTCGTCGTGATCGTCGAAGACGAGCGCGCGATCGCGGACCTCGAGCGGCTCTACCTCGCCGAGGCGGGCTTCGGCGTGCACGTGGAGGGCGATGGGGAGGCCGGGCTCGCGAGCATCCGGCGCCTGCGGCCCGTGGCGATCGTGCTCGACGTCGGCCTGCCCGGCGTCGATGGCATCGAGATCTGCCGCCGGCTCCGCGCCGCCGAGGACTGGACGCCCGTGATCTTCGTCACGGCGCGGGACGACGAGGTCGACCGCATCCTCGGACTGGAACTCGGCGCAGACGACTACCTCACCAAGCCGTTCTCGCCCCGCGAGCTCGTCGTGCGGATCAAGACCATCCTTCGCCGGCACGCGGGCCCGGTGGCGGGGCGCGTGCTGACCGTCGGGGCGATCGCGCTCGACCCGCTTCGGCGCCGCGTGGAGGCATCCGGGCTGCCGGTCACGCTCACGAGCACCGAGTTCGACCTGCTGGCCAAGCTGATGAGCTCGCCGGGGCAGGTGTTCACCCGCGGGCAGCTGCTGTCGTCGGTGTGGGGCCACGCCGACTACGGGCTCGGGCGCACGGTGGACGTGCACGTCGCCCAGCTGCGGTCCAAGCTCGGCGAGTCGAGCCCCATCGTCACGTCCCGCGGGGTGGGCTACTCGGTGTCGGCATGAGGACCTACCTCCGATCCCTGCGCGGCCGCATCACCCTCGTCACCGTGAGTGTCGCGATGCTCGCCGTTCTCGCCACCGGCCTCATCTCCCTGCAACTCGTGCGGGTGTCGACGATCAACGAGGCGAAGGCGCAGCTTGCCGCGCAGGCGGACGTGCTGAGCAAGCTTCGCGCGGCGGCCACCATCACCGACCTGAGCGACCGGGTGAAACTCGCCCTCGGCGACACGGAGGTGGCGCTCGTGCGCCGGAACGGGCAGGTGGTCGGCGGAGGGGCACCCTACATCGACCAAGCGATGGCGCGGCGGCTGATTCGAGGCAATCCGGTGTCCACGGTGCGGCGCAGCGGCGGCGAGACGGTGGTGATCGAGGGCAGGACGACGCCGTCCGGGGCCGCCATCGTGCTCGTGCGTTCGCAGGCGAGCCTCGAGCGCACGACCCAGCAGACGGCCAGCCGCATCCTCATCGCCCTCCTCGTGGGGATCGTTCTCGCCGTGATCGCCGGGGCCCTGCTCGGCCGGTGGATCGCGAAACCCCTCGTCACCACCGCGGCGACCGCGCGACGAATGGGCGCCGGCGAACGCGGGCTGCCGATCACCGCGCACCGTCCGACCGAGATCGCGGATGTCGCGGATGCCCTCGCGAGCCTCGACCATGCCCTCACCACGAGTGAGGGACGGCAGCGGGAGTTCCTGCTGTCGATCTCGCACGAGCTGCGCACCCCACTCACGGCCGTGCGCGGATACGGGGAGGCGATGACCGACGGCCTCATCCACGAGGCGGACATCGCCTCGGTGGGCGCGACACTCGTCGCAGAGACAGAACGCCTCGACCGGTTCGTGGCCGACCTGCTCGAATTGGCCAGGCTCGAGGCCGACGACTTCGTGATCCACCGTCAGCCGCTCGACGTCGCCGCCCTGCTCGACGAGGCCGGCCAGGCCTGGCTCGGCCGCTGCGCGACCCTGGGCGTGGCGCTGGCGGTCGCCGCCGACCACGCGACGATCGTCACCGACGGCCGGCGGGTGCGCCAGGTTCTCGACGGGTTGGTCGAGAACGCCCTCCGGGTGACTCCGGCCGGCGCCGGGGTGCAGCTGCACGCCCGGGCCGAGGGGACGGATGTCGTGCTCGAGGTGCGCGACGGTGGCCCCGGCCTGAGCGCCGACGACCTGCGAGTCGCCTTCGAACGCGGGGCGCTGCACGCGCGCTACCGCGACATCCGCCCGGTGGGCACCGGGCTCGGGCTCTCGATCGCCTCGCGGCTGGTCTCCCGGCTGGGCGGCAGCATCGTCGCGGGGAACGCGCCGGGCGGTGGCGCCGTCTTCACCGTGCGGCTGCCCGCGGCGTAGGCGCGCGCTCCGCGGCTCACGCGCAGGCCCCGCTCAGCGCTGCACCGCTCCCTGCGCGCCGCTCCCTGCGCGCCTCCCCAGCTCCCCAGCTCCCCCGCCCTGCTCGCCGCTCCCCGGCTTCCCGCGTCCATAACTCCTGCAATTCGCGTGTCGGAGCAGTCCGCAGGCCCGAATTCGCGGGAGCGTCAGGAGGTCGCCGGCGAAACTGCAGGAGTTACGCACGCAGCGACGGCGGGATGCAGCGGTCCGGGACGCGACGGCGGGGGAAATGCGCAAATGCCAGCGCGGGCTGAGCCGCCCGGCCGCGCTCAGCGCAGCCGCTGGCAGAAGGCGCAGAGATGCGAGTTGCGGTTCATGAACGACTCCCGCACGATCGGCCGGCCGCAGCGCGGGCACTCCTCGCCCTGCCGCCCATATGCGTTGAGCGAGTGCGAGAAGTAGCCGGACGCCCCGTTCACGTTCACGTACTGGGCGTCGAAGCTCGTGCCGCCCTCGGCGAGCGCCTTGCCGAGCACGAGCCGCACCTCGGCGAGGAGCGCGCGCGCGCGGGCGCGGCTCAGGGTGGCCGTCGGCTGGTCGTAGTGGATGCGGGCCGCCCAGAGCGACTCGTCCGCGTAGATGTTGCCGACCCCGCTGATGAGCGTCTGGTCGAGCAGGGCGCGCTTGATGCCGGTCTTGCGTTTCGCGAGCGCCGCGAAGAACTGCGCATCGGAGAAGGCCGGGTCGAGCGGGTCGCGGGCGATGTGGGAGACCTGGCTGGGCACCAGCGCAGCCTCGCCGCCGAACCCGCCCGGGCGACCGTCCGGCGTGCCCACGAGGTCGTCGAGCGCCATCGATCCGAAGATCCGCTGGTCCACGAAGTCGACGCGCAACGGTCCGAGCCGGTCGTGATCCAGGTCCAGTCGGATGCGCAGGAGCGCGTCATCCGGCTGCCCGACATCGCGCAGCAGCACCTGCCCGCTCATGCCGAGGTGCACCACGAGCGCCTCCTCCACCGAAAACGCAGGAGACTCTTCGCCGAGGGCGCCGGATGCGGGCTGTGGCGTCGTTTTGTCGCGATTCTCCTGCGTTCTCGGAGAGGCCGGAGAGGCCGGAGAGGCGGCAGCGGATGGCGCAGCCAGCGGCAGCCAGAGGAACTTGCCGCGGCGAACCGCGCCGGTGATCGTGCGTGCGGTGAGCCGATCGACGAAGTCCTCACTCGGGCCGTCGTGGCGGCGCAAGGAACGCTCGTCGAACACGGTCACGGCTCGAACTGTCGCGCCGGTGACGACCGGCTCGAGGCCCGCGCGAACGACCTCTACCTCGGGAAGCTCAGGCACGCTCAGTCGGACTGCGACAGGGCGGTCCAGGCGTCGAGCGCCGCCGCCATTTCCGCTTGCTTCTTGCTCGTGCCGTCGCCCTCGGCCACGTCGATTCCGCCGAGGGACACTGTCGCGTGGAACCGCTTCGAGTGATCCGGTCCGCTGTCGGTCACCTCGTAGTGCGGGAGGCCCCGGCCGGTGTGGGCCGCGAGCTCCTGCAGGCTCGTCTTGGGGTCCATCGCCGCGCCGAACCGCTCCGGGTTGGTGAGCAGTGGGCGGATGAGCCGCAGGACGAGCTCGGTGGCAGCCTCGCCGCCGGCGTCGATGTACGCCGCGCCGATCACGGCTTCCACCGTGTCGGCGAGGATCGACGACTTGTCGCGACCGCCGGTGAGCTCTTCGCCGCGGCCGAGACGGATGTGCCTGCCGAGCCCGATGGCGCGGGCCACCTCGGCGAGCGCGACGGAACTCACCAGGCTGGCTCGGCGCTTGGCGAGTTCGCCCTCGTCGAGGTCGGGGTTCTCCCGGAAGAGCATGACCGTGACGGCCTGACCGAGAATCGAGTCGCCAAGGAACTCGAGGCGCTCGTTGTGCGCGACGCCGCCGTTCTCATACGCGTACGAGCGGTGGGTCAAGGCCAGCTCGAGTAGGTCCGGGCTGACGCTCACGGCGAGGAACTCGACGAGTTCGCCCCGTGTTTCGCTAGTGCCCGGCATCGATCGCTCCGTTAGAGCAAGCGAGTGGACTAAACGTCCGCGACCTTGCGACCCTTGTACTCCATGTACAGCGGGGCGCCGGTGGAGTCTTCGACAACCTTCGCGCGGTGCGGGAGGCTGTACGTGGTCTTGCCGCCTTCGACGGTCTTCACCAGGGTCGGCGGGGTGGCCTTCCACTGGGCGCGACGCGCACGGGTGCTGGCGCGTGACATCTTGCGCTTCGGAACTGCCATGACTATCTCTTTTCTCTACTCGACGCCGCTTGCAGCATCGGTTACATCTGGGGTGGTGGTGTCTGCCAAGTCACCGAGCGCAGCCCACCGTGGATCGATGGGAGCCTCGTGCTCGTGGCCCGGGTTGTCGAGTAGTCGCACCCCACACTGCGGGCACAGACCGAGGCAATCTTCTTGACAGACCGGCTGGAACGGCAGTGAAAGCACCACCGCATCCCTGACTACGGGTTCGAGGTCAATCGTGTCCTCGTGAACCTCGTATTCAAAAGCTTCGTCTGAAGAATACGCGAAAAGCTCCTGGATTTCGACCTGAACGGGTTGTTCGATGTCGATAAGGCACCGACCGCACTCGCCGGCGGCCGTTCCCTCGACGTCTGCGCTCACCAGAATGCCGTCATGGAGGGACTCCATGCGCAGGTCGATTCGCAGCTCGCTGCCCTGCTTCACGCCGATCATGGCGTTGCCGAAGGACTCTGGCACGATCACGTCGAGCGCACGCTCACGCATCTCGCCCGGGCGGTGCATGAGGTCGTACACGTCGACGGTGTATGGGGTCTTGATCACGTGAGGCACCCAACGAGTTTACGCGAGCCGCGGGCCCGACCTTCCTCCCTTCCGAAATCCATGCATTCCTGCCCGACACGCCGCGCGCCGGCGCATCCGGACGGCGTGTCGCCGAAATTGCATGGATTTCGGAAAGAAGAAGAGCCCCAAGATGCAGGGATGATCGGGGCCGGGGCTACTCCACCGCGGTGAACGCCTCGTCATAGATCTCGAGGGCGCGAGCCACCTCATCCGCCGTCACGACGCACGGTGGCACGACGTGGATGCGGTTGTCCGCCGCGAACGGCAGCAGCCCGCGCGACATGAGCTCGCCCTTGAGCCGGGCGATGACGGCCCCGGAGACCGGGTTGCGGGTGTCAGGGTCGTCCACGAGGTCGAGCGCCCAGAAGACGCCGAGACCGCGCACCTCGCCGATCATCGGATGCTTGCGCGCGAGCTCCGCGAGGCCAGGCTCGAGGTGGTCGCTGCCGATCACGCGGGCGTGCTCGATGATCCCCTCGTCGTCCATCGCGTCGATCGAGGCGACGATGGACGCCATGGCCAGCGGATGTCCCGAGTAGGTGAGCCCGCCGGGGAACACCACATCGTCGAACGCGTTGGCGATCGACTCCGAGATGATCACCCCGCCGGTGGGAACGTAGCCGGAGTTGACCCCCTTCGCGAAGGTGATGAGGTCGGGCTTCCAGTTGCCCTCCTCGCGTGAGAATCCCTGCCAGGAGAACCACTTGCCGGTGCGACCGAAGCCGGACATCACCTCGTCGATGATGAGCAGGATGCCGTACTTGTCGGCAAGGTCCCGCACGCCCTCGAGGTAGCCGGGCGGTGGCACGAGCACGCCGGCAGTTCCCGGCACCCCCTCGAGCAGGATCGCCGCGATCGTGGACTGGCCCTCGGACACGATCATCCGCTCGAGGTGGTGCAGGGCGCGCTCGCACTCCTGCTCCGGCGAGTCCGACCAGAACTCCGAGCGGTAGGCGAACGGCCCGAAGAAGTGCACGTGACCGCGGGCGAACTCGTTGGGCATCCGTCGCCAGTCCCCCGTGGCCACGATCGCCGCCCCGGTGTTGCCGTGGTACGACCGGTACTGCGAGAGCACCTTGTCGCGCCCGGTCACGAGCCGGGCCATGCGGATGGCGTTCTCGTTGGCGTCGGCGCCACCGTTGGTGAAGAAGACCTTGCTGAATGGCCGGCCGGCCTTGGCCAGAATGCGCTTGGCCGCCTCACCGCGCGCGAGGTTCGCGTGGGCCGGCGCGACCATCGTGAGGGTGTCCGCCTGCGCCTTGATAGCGGCGACGACCCTCGGATGCTGGTGCCCGATGTTCATGTTCACGAGCTGGCTCGAGAAGTCGAGATAGTGGTTGCCGTCGAAGTCCCAGACGGTGGAGGCGAGCGCCCCGGCGATCACGAAGGGCTTCAGCGCCCCCTGTGCCGACCAGGAGTGGAAGACGTGGGACCGGTCGAGTTCGTAGGCGTGTTCGCCGACCGCGGTGTCGAGAGTGTTCATGGCTGCCTTTGTGAGCGGTGCGGGGGCCGAAGACGACCCCCGCACCAGACTAGTGAGAAGTTACTTGCCACCCTCGGCGAGAGTGACATCGATGGGCTTGAAGCTCGCGCCCGTGGTGTCGAGGTTCTCGGACTTGAGCTCGCCGAGCGCCTTCTTGATGTAGGTGTTGGTGTAGGCGTCGGAGTCCGGCGCCTTGGTGATCACGGTCGAGCCCTCGAGGTTCTTGGCATCCATGGCGACCCCGACCGTGCGCTTCCAGTCGGCGGTGTTGATGACGCCGATTCCGTCCGGGGACGGCCAGATCAGCTTGTTGACCTCGTTGGTCTGCCAGAGCTGGTGGCTCGTGCCGAGCTTCGTGCCGTAGGAGACCACGATGTCCGCGGCCTTCTGCGGGTTGTCCCTGGCGTAGATCCAGCCCTTGATCACGGCCTTGAGGAACTTGACCGTCGTGGCCTGGTAGGCCTTGTCGCTGGAGAGTTTGGCGGTGTTGGCCCAGATCGCGTCCTGAAGCATCGCCGTCCCCTCCTTGTTCCAGTCGATCACGTTGAGGTCGCTGGCCTTGTAGAGCTCGCCCGTCGCCGGGTTTTTCGTCTCCAGGATCTGCGCGTACTCGTTGTACACCATGGCCTGCGCGGCGTCGATGTCGCCGGAGAGCAGGGCGCTCTCGTCGAAGTTCTGCTGCACGAGGGTCACGTCCTTGGCCGGGTCGAGCTTCGCCTTGGTCATGCCGGCGAACAGCTCGAACTCGTTGCCGAAGCCCCAGTTGCCCACCTTCTTGCCCTTGAGGTCGGCGGCGCTGGTGATGTCGGCCTTCTTCATCGACACCTGGAGGGTCCCCGAGCGCTGGTAGATCTGGCCCACATCGGTGATGCCGGCGCCCTGCTCGCGGGACGCGAGCGCCTTCGGCACCCAGGCGATCGCGAAGTCGGCCTGGTTGTTGGCGAGGACGGTCTGCGGCACGATGTCAGTTCCGCCCTCGAGGATGGTGACGTCGAGTCCCTCATCCTTGAAGTAGCCCTGTTTGAGAGCCGCGTAGTACCCGGCGAACTGCGCCTGGGCGAACCACTGCAACTGCAGCTTCACCGGCGTGAGCGCCCCGGATGACGCGCTGGCCGAACCGGAGGGGGTTGAGGTGGAGCATGCGCTGAGCAACAGGGCGGCTGTGGCCGCCATCGCCGCAGCGCCGAGCACGACTCGTCTGCTGTGTTTCATTCGATCTCTCCTTGGTGTGATGGAAGGGAAGGTGCGTTCTTTCTGGTGCCCCCTGGCACCGTCGGCAGGGTGACGCGGGGGGAGATCAGGTTCGCCGTCGCGAGGCCAGCCTCTCGAGGATCAGGGTGACGCCGTAGAACACGACCCCGAGCAGGATCGCCGCGAACACGTACGCCCAGGCCCGCGGATACGCGCTGTTGGCCGCCGCGGACGTGATGCGCGAGCCGAGGCCATTCTGCAGTCCGCCGAAGTACTCGGCCACGATCGCCGAGATCACCGCGAGCGACGACGCGATGTTGAGGCCCGTGAACACGTAGGGCAGGGCCCCGGGGATGGTCACGGTGCGGGAGATCTGCCAATTGGATGCCGCGTAGGCCCGCATCAGGTCGCGGTGCACCGGCTTCACCTGGCGCAGCCCGCGCACGGTGTTGATGAACACCGGCACGAACACGACGATCGCCACGATCACCCGCCGCGGGGTCTCGCTCGTGGCCCCGAACATGCTGCCGAGGATGGGCGCGAGGGCCACGATTGGCACGACGGCGACGGCCGCCACGAGGGGGGCGATGAGCTCGTCGACCACGGGAAGGCGGGAGGCGAGGAGGGCGAACAGGATGGCGACGACCGCGCCGATCACCAGCCCCACGAGGGCGTTGGTCCCGGTCGCCACCGTGGCGGGCACGAAGAGCGGTCCGATGAGCTGCACCTGCGTCCAGATGGCGAGCGGCGATGGGAGCAGGTAGGGCTGAATGCCCGCGAGCTGCACCACGAGCTGCCACGCGATCAGCGCGAGCACGCCGAGCAGCACGGGCGGCAGCACCCGGCGCACCAGCACGGAGTTCATCGGGACTCCACCCCGCGCGCCGCGGACGCCGCCGGCGCGCCGTGCAGTGCCTCGCGCACGGCCGTGACCCCGGCGAAGAACCGCGAGTCTTCGCGCAGCATCTCGCCGCGGTCGTCGCCGAGGGACACGGGCACGATCTCGCGGATGCGGCCGGGGCGCGGGCTCATCACGACGACCCGGTCGCTCAGGAACACCGCCTCGGGAATCGAGTGGGTCACGAAGACCACGGCCGCCCCGGTCTCGGCGCAGATGCGCACGAGCTCGGACTGCATCCGCTCCCTCGTCATCTCGTCGAGCGCGCCGAACGGCTCGTCCATGAGCAGCAGTCGCGGCTTCTCGGCGAGGGACCTCGCGATGGCCACGCGCTGCTGCATCCCGCCGGAGAGCTGCTCGGGATACTTGTCGCCGAAGTCGGACAGCCCGACGAGGGAGAGCAGCTCCGCCACCCGGTCCCGGCGCTCGCGGGCCCCGAAGCGGTGCAGCGCGAGCGGCAGCTCGATGTTCGCGGCCACCGACCGCCACGGCAGGAGGCCGGCGCTCTGGAACGCGATGCCGTAGTCCTGGTCGATGCGCGCCTGGCGGGCGGTCTTGCCGAACACGGACACCGTGCCGGCCGTCGGCTCGTCCAGGTCCCCGATGAGGCGGAGCAGGGTGGACTTGCCACACCCGGATGGGCCGATGAGGGAGACGAACTCGCCGGGCGAGACGGTGAGGCTCACGTCGTCGAGGGCGACGACGGTGCCGTCGCCCTGGCTCCTGGACCGCTTCGACCCCGTTCCCGCGAAGGTCTTCGTGACGCCGGCGATCTCCACGGCGAGCTGGCTGGAGTCGGTCATGACTGCACCTCGTTCCTTCGGTAGCGGCTGAGCGCGAGGCCCATGATGGAGACGATCCCGGCGGCCGCGAGGCCCATGAGCACCGCGCCGGCGATCGGCGAGTACGCCTTGGCCGGATCGCTCGAGCCGGACTGCGCGAACTCGATGATGAGCCGGCCGATGCCTCCCTCGGTGCCCGTCGACACCTCGGCGACGACGGTTCCGATGATGGCGCTCGCGGCGCCGAGCCTCAGGGCCGGCAACAGGTAGGGCACGCTCGCCGGGAGCCTCAGGTAGAACAGGGTCTTCCACCAGCCGGCCGCGTAGCTGTGCATGAGCTCGGTGTGCGCGACCTCGGGCGATTGGAACCCGCGCAGGGCACCGATCGCCACCGGGAAGAAGGCGAGGTAGCTCGCGATCACGGCCACCGACATCCAGCGTTGCCAGCTGAAACTGCCGAACTGCAGCTGGCCGCCCCAGGTGACCACGAGCGGGGCGAGGGCGATCAGCGGCACGGTCTGGCTGAGCACGAGCCACGGCAGCACCGCCGCCTCCGCGACCCGGAAGCGGAGCATGACGAGGGCGAGGCCGATGCCCACCACCGCCCCGATCAGCAGCCCGAGGAAGGCGGTGCCGAGGCTCGACACGCAGCCGAGCAGCACGATCAGCCAGACCGGCTGCGAGTCAGCGGCGGAGGTGAGCGGCTGGGCGGCCCGCGCGAGCATGGCGCCGAGGTGCGGCATCGAGATGTCGTCGGTGCGCGGCAACAGCAGCACTCCCCCGACACCCCAGCCGGCGAGCGGCCCGAAGTTCTTGTAGAGCTCCCAGGCCAGCGCGAGCAGCAGCACGCCCGCCGTTCCGAGCGCGACCGCCCGAGTTCGCCTGCCCGCCGTACGCCTCATGCGGCCCCTCCGGTCATGCCTTGGCCACGATCTGGTCGCGCATGGCCGGCATGACGGTCTCGCCGTACACCCGCAGCGTCTCTTCCTTGTTGTCGTGCTGCAGGTACCCGGCGAACTGGTCCACGCCGAGCTCCTTGAGCGCGCCGAGCTTGGCGATGTGATCGCTCGCGCTGCCGAGAAGGCAGAACCTGTCGACGATGTCGTCCGGCACGAAGGCGGCGTGGGTGTTGCCGCTGCGCCCGTGCTGGTTGTAGTCGTAGCCCTCGCGCTCCTTGATGTAGTCGGTGAGCGCCGCGGGCACCGACGAGGACTCGCCGTACTTCGCCACGATGTCCGCCACGTGGTTGCCCACCATGCCGCCGAACCAGCGGCACTGGTCGCGCATGTGCGTCCAGTGGTCGCCGATGTACATCGGCGCCGCGACGCAGAACTTGACGGCGGCCGGGTCGCGGCCCGCCTTCTCGGCCGCGTCGCGAACGGTCTTGATCATCCACTCGGCGATGTCGAGGTCGGCGAGCTGCAGGATGAATCCGTCCCCCACCTCCCCGGTGAGCTTGAGGGCGAGCGGACCGTACGCGGCCACCCACACCTCGAGCTCTGAGCCGTGGCTCCAGGGAAACTGCAGCTGCGCGCCGTTGTACTCGACGGACCTCGAGTTCGCCAGTTCGCGGATCACGTGGATCGCCTCGCGCAGGGCCTTGAGCGTCGTGGGCGCCCCGTTCGTCACCCGCACCGCCGAGTCGCCGCGCCCGATGCCGCAGATGGTGCGGTTGCCGTACATCTCGTTGAGCGTCGCATAGAGGGACGCCGTGACCGTCCAGTCGCGCGTCGCCGGGTTGGTCACCATGGGGCCGACCTTGATCCGGTGCGTCTCGGCCAGAATCTGGCTGTAGATCACGTACGGCTCCTGCCAGAGCAGGTGCGAGTCGAACGTCCACACGTACTCGAATCCGTGCTGCTCCGCGAGCTTGGCGAGGTGCACCGTGCGGGACGCCGGCGGGTTGGTCTGGAGTACTGCTCCGAATTCCATGTGACTCTTTCTGTTCCCGTGCCTATCCGGGCCATTGCGGCCATTCCGGGCCGGCGTGCCGGCCCGGGGTGTCCGAATTCGCCCGTCGAGTGGTGGTAGTCGTCGTGGTCGTGTCCTGAGGTGGTGGTGGGTCAGATCAGGTATTGCGAGAGGCCGCGCTTGAAGTACTTTCCGTCGCCCTTTGCTCCGACGTAGCGGTTGTCGTCGACGATCACCTTGCCGCGGGAGATCACGGTGTCGACGTGACCGTCGATCTCGAAGCCCTCCCAGGCCGAGTAGTCCATGTTCATGTGGTGGGTCTTGTTCAGCCCGATCGAGGTGTGCCCGTTCGGGTCGTAGATCACGACGTCGCCGTCAGCGCCCGGCTGGATCACGCCCTTCTTGCCGTACATGCCGAACATGCGGGCGGGGGTCGTGGAGGTCACCTCCACCCAGCGCTCGAGCGAGATCTTCTTGTCCACAACACCCTGGTAGAGCAGGTCCATGCGGTGCTCGACCGAACCGATGCCGTTCGGGATCTTCGAGAAGTCCCCGAGCCCCATGTCCTTCTGGCCCTTCATGCAGAACGGGCAGTGGTCGGTGGAGACCATCTGGATGTCGTTGGTGCGCAGCGCCTGCCACATGTGGTGCTGGTGGCCCTCCTTGCGTGACCGCAGCGGGGTGGAGCACACCCACTTGGCCCCCTCGAAGCTTCCCCACTCCTCGCTCTGCGCGCCGAGCTGCTCCTCGAGCGAGAGGTACAGGTACTGGGGGCAGGTCTCGCCGAACACGTTCTGGCCGTTGTCGCGCGCGGCGGCGATCTGGTCGACAGCCTGCCTGGCGCTCACGTGCACCACGTAGAGGGGCGCGCCGGTGAGGTTGGCGAGCATGATGGCGCGGTGGGTGGCCTCCTCCTCCGCCTGCCACGGGCGGGTGAGGCCGTGGTAGAGCGGCGAGGTGTTGCCGGCGGCCACCGCCTGCTGCACCAGCAGGTCGATCACGCTGCCGTTCTCGGCGTGCATCATGATCATCGAGCCGTTGCTCGCCGCCTTCTGCATAGCCTTGGTGATCTGGCCGTCATCCGAGAGGAAGACGCCCTTGTAGGCCATGAACAGCTTGAAGCTCGAGACGCCCTCGGCGAGCAACTCGTCCATCGCCACGAGCGACGAGTCCTGCACGTCGCTGAGGATCTGGTGGAAGCCGTAGTCGATCGCGCAGTTGCCCGCGGCCTTCTCATGCCAGAGGTGGTACTGGTCGAGGATGTTCTCGCCCGCGTACTGCACGACGAAGTCGACGATGGATGTCGTGCCTCCCCACGCGGCGGCGCGGGTTCCCGTCTCGAAGGTGTCGCTCGCGTTCGTGCCGCCGAACGGCATCTCCATGTGGGTGTGCGCGTCGATCCCGCCGGGGATCACGTACTTGCCGCGGGCGTCGATCACGGTGTCGACGTTCGACTCGACGTCGAAGCCGAGCAGGCTCGACCCGGGGGCGAGCACTGCGGCGATCGTCTCCCCGTCGATGAGCACGTCGGCCGTGGCGGTGCCGGTCGAGTTGACGACCGTGCCGTTCTTGATCAGGGTCTTCATCGCGATTCTCCCGGCCGCTCTACGGCGCCACCGTCGCGGTGTACGACTCCGGCCGGCGATCCCGGTAGAACTGCCAGGCGTTGCGCACCTCGCGCAGCACGTCCAGGTCGAGGTCGCGGATCACGATCTCGGTCTTGTCGGTGCTCGCGACATCCCCCACGAAGTTTCCCCGCGGATCGACGAAGTACGAGCTGCCGTAGAAGGTGACGGCGGCGTCGCCGAACTCCTCGGTCTCGGTGCCGATCCGGTTGTTGGCACCGATGAAGTACTGGTTCGCGGCCGCCGCGGCTGGCTGCTCGAGCTCCCACAGGCGGTTGGAGAGGCCGGGCTTGGTGGCCGAGGGATTGAAGACGATCTGCGCGCCGCCGAGCCCCAGCTCGCGCCATCCCTCCGGGAAGTGCCGGTCGTAGCAGATGTACACGCCGACCTTGCCGACCGCGGTGTCGAAGACCGGGTAGCCGAGGTTGCCCGGGCGGAAGTAGAACTTCTCCCAGAACTGCGGGAGATTCGGGATGTGGTGCTTGCGGTACTTGCCGAGCATCGTGCCGTCGGCGTCGATCACGACCGCCGTGTTGTAGTACACGCCCGGCATGTCCTCCTCGTAGATCGGCAGCACGATCACGAGCTTCAGCTCCTTGGCGAGGGCCTGGAAGCGCTCCACGGTCGGGCCGGGGATCGACTCGGCGAAGTCGTAGTACTTGGTGTCCTCGATGATGCCGAAGTATGGCCCGTAGAAGAGCTCCTGAAAGCAGATGATCTGCGCGCCCTGCGCGGCCGCATCCCGGGCGAACTGTTCGTGCTTGGCGATCATGGATTCCTTGTCGCCGGTCCATGTGGTTTGGGTGAGCGCTGCACGTACGACAGTCATCGGGGCCTCCATTGCCATCTTCGTTTTGTTATTGTGCGCCGTAAACATTTCCCATATGTTTCATTGTGTGACGTTGGCGTAAACATAGAGGCGAATCGGAATCAGATCAATGGCTGAGCGCAAGGACGCGTCGTGACGGCCATCGCGCGGGCCGTCGAGGAGGCGTCGCCGCACGGCATCGCCGCGGCGGTCGCCCGCCTGATCACCTCCGGCGACCTCGCCCCCGGCGACCGCCTGCCGACCGTGCGCGAGCTCGCCGCCGACCTCGGGGTGAGCCCGGCGACGGTGAGCCACGCCTGGCAGGCGCTCTCGAGCGTGGGCCTCATCATCTCGCGCGGCCGAAGCGGGAGCTTCGTGATGGCCACCCCGCGCAAGTGGCTCCCCCCGCGGTTCCAGGGCCTCGCCGGCCAGCTCGAGGCCACGAGGCTCGACCTCTCCACCGGCACCCCCGATCCCCTGCTCCTCCCGGCGCTCGGCCCGGCGCTCTCCCGCGTGTCGATGCGGGCCGGCACCGCGAGCTACCTCGACCAGCCGGTGATCCCCGAGCTCGAGGCCGTCCTTCGGTCGACCTGGTCGTACGAGGTCGAGGCGGTGACCGTGGTCGACGGCGCCCTCGACGCGCTCTCCCGCGCGATGGAGATCACGGTTCGCTTCGGCGACCGGGTGGTGGTGGAGGACCCGGGGTTCCCACCCATCTTCGACCTGCTCGACCACTTCGGCGCGGTGCGGGTTCCGGTGGGGCTCGACGCCGACGGGATGCGCCCCGACCTGCTCGAGGAGGCCCTCACCCTGCGGCCGACCGTGATCATCCTGCAGCCGCGGGCCCAGAACCCCACCGGCCGGTCGCTGACGAAGGCGCGGGCCGAGGAACTCGCCCGCGTCGTGAGGCGCAGTCGCCACGCGAGCGACGCCATCATCATCGAGGACGACCACTCCGGCGAGATCGCCGCGACGCGTGATGTGAGCCTCGGGGCGTGGCTGCCAGACCAGGTCATCCACATCCGCAGCTTCTCCAAGTCCCACGGCCCCGACCTGCGGATTGCGGCCGTCGGCGGCAACACCGAGATCATCGAGCAGCTCGTGGCGCGTCGCATCCTCGGGCCGGGCTGGACCTCGCGGATGCTGCAGACGATGCTGCACGACCTGCTCACCGACTCCACCTCGGTCTCGGAGGTGAACGACGCCCGCCGCGTCTACCGCGCGCGCCAGCGCAAGCTCTCGGAGGCCCTCGGCCGGGCGGGCCTCACGGTCGCCCCGGCCGACGGCATCAACACCTGGCTGCCCGTGGCGGACGAGCGCACGGCGGTCGTGCGGCTCGCAGCGGCCGGAATCCGCGTGGCGGCCGGCACCCCGTTCCAGGCCGGACAGGCGGGGCAGGGCGGCCTCGCCGGACCGGGAGGACACTTCGTGCGCGTGACGGCGGGCCTGGTTCGCGACGACTTCGACTCCGTCGCGTCCAGCCTCGCGGCCGCGGCGTGGCCCTAGGTGAACTGCCCATGCGGCACTCCCTTACCCTGGCACGCGTTGTGCAGGACGGCGCCGTCGACGGGTGCCCGCCCCGCAGACTCCAGTTGTGCAGGACGGGTTGTGCAGGACGGCCCTCGGGCCGATAGCGAGCACGAGGGGTGCAGAAACGACGCGCGCGTCCTGCAGACCGGGACCGTTCGGGTCGCCACACCCCTGCCGTGTCCTGCACAAACTGTCCTGCACAACCAGAGTCTGCGGGGTCGGAACACAAGACTCCGGAGCCCGTCCGCAGAACACCGCCCGACCGACTCGGGGGGCACCGCCAGAGGGCGGACCACGGCCACACGCGAACGTCCGTAACGGTGTTTGGAGTCACCGCAGCACCAGCGCGGGGCAGAGAGGCACACCCAATCGACCTGCCTGGGCAGTACACCTGGGCCAGCGCGGGAATCGAGCGCACGAGCCCCGCGTCTATTCCTCGGGTTTGAGCCGCGTCGCCAGCCGGGTCCAGAGGGACCGCGGGGCGATCGCCGCCCGCAGCCTCCGCCAGCGGCCGGCAGTTGAGCGGAGGCCGCCGACCACCGTCAGCACGTCGCCGGACGCCCCCGGGTACGCCCCGCCGCCGGTCGGTGCCGCGTAGCTCTCCCGCTCGACGGCGGCCCGCAGGCGACCGAGAGCAGGGTGGGCCCCCGGCGCATCGGTGGCGAGCATCCGCTCCGCTTCGTGCGGGGTCGCCGTGCGCGGAATCGCGTAGCCGAGGTCGTCCGCCGACTGCAGCACCTCACGCCACGCGACGACGGCCGGGGCCGTTCCCGCCCGCAGCGACCGCACCCGGCGGCGGCGCTGCAGGCCACGAACCGGGCCGGGAATCGAGAGCACCACCGCGACCAGCATCAGCGCGAACGCCGTCCAGAGCCACGAGGTGAGGCCGGCGATCCCGCCGCCGTTCGCCCGGTTGGTGCCGGAGGGATCCAGCGGGTTGACGGAGGCCGACGACGACGGCCGCGGGGCGGCGGACGGCGCGTTCGAGGCGGGGGTCGAATTGACCGGGATCGGCACATCGGCCAGGCTCTGGTCGGCGTAGCTCGGGATGTCGCCCCGCCCGGGAGTCGGCTCGAAACGGGTCCAGCCGATGCCCTCGAAGTACAGCTCCGGCCAGGCGTGGAGATCGTGGGAGGTCACCTCGAAGAGGGTGCGGCCGGCACTGTCGAAACCGGTGCGCGCTCCGGGAAGGAAGCCGACCGCGATCCGCGACGGGATGCCCAGGCTGCGCGCCATCACCGCCATGGCCGAGGCGAAGTGGATGCAGTAGCCCGACTTCGCCTTGAGAAACGCGGCCACGACCTTCATTCCCGTGCCGTCGTATCCGGCCCTCACGGGGGCGGTCTCGGAGTATTCGAAGTCGCCGATGCGGAAGAAGTCCTGCAGCAGCAGCGCCTTCTCATAGTTGCTGGGCGCGCCGCCCGCCACCGTCTGGGCGGTCGCGCCGATCACCGCCGGAATGTCGGCCGGGAGGTCCAGGTACGGTGCGAGACCGTTCGGCACGGTGGAGCCGGCGGCCTCGAGCTGGGCAGGAGTCGGTGAGATCGTGAGGCTCACCGCCCGATAGGACTCGCCCTCCGCGGTCTGGTTGGGGCTGCGCACCACGAGCCCCGCGGGATCCCAGAACCAGTCGCCGACGAGCCCCGTGATCGTGGTGGTGGGGTACGGCAGGGGGAGCCAGGGACTGGTGAGGGACTTGATCGAGACGTAACTCGTCTCGTTCGACCGGCTCACGTCTGGCGAGAGTCCAGGGGCGTCCCCCAACTTGTCGATGGTGTTGCCCCGGTTCACCGAGAAATTGTCCGGGCTCCAACTCGATCCGGCGAACTTCTCCAGGCTCACGAGCCTCAGGTAGTGCCCGTCGCCCGACTTCGTGCTGTAGTCCAGCACGGTGTGCTCGATGTCCTGGCGCAGGTCGTCGCCCAGGGAGAGCACCGGGTTCACGCCCGTGCTGAACCCCGATCCGACCTCCTCCGCGGGGGTGACCGCGGGGAGCACGAGCGGCAGCACCATCGTGCCGACAATGATCGCTGCCGCCAGTGACACGGTGGCTCGGGTGAGCCTGAGCGGCACGGCGCTGCGCAGCAGAAGCAGGTACGCGAGGGCGGCCGCCACGAACACGAAGGGGTCGGTGGAATCGATCGACACGACGCTCGGCACCGCGAGGAGCACGGCGAGCGGGATGCCGGCGAGCGCCGGAGAACGCAGGGTGAGCGCGATCAGGTCGGCGATCCAGACGATCGCCCCCACTCCGGTGCAGAGCAGGAAGGTGATCGGGATGTTGGCCACGGCGGGCAGGGACTGCCGGTTGATCGACACCGCGGCGGCATCGGTCAGTTCGCGGAACCGTTCGAACGAGTCGCCGGTCGGCACCACTCCGAGAAAGGCGGTGCCGGCGGCGAAGAACAGCGTCAGCGTGCCCCCGAGCACGAGCAGCGACACGAGTGGCGGCAGCCAGCGGTGGCGGGTGAGGTAGCGCGTGCCGGCCGCCGCCCCGAGCACGAGCGCGGTGAGCAGCACGAGCTGGATCCACCAGAGCGCACCCTCGAGGATCACGTGCAGTCCGGTGATGGTGGCGATCAGCGCGAGAAGGAGCGCGCCGGTGACCCTCACCGAACGATCCCGGCCGAAGCCGGAGGGGGCGGTCGCGGCGGGGCGGAGCCTGCTCGCCGTGCTAACCGCGTGCACGGCTCGCCTCCTGGGCCGCGCCGACCGCGCGCCAGACGGACTCGATCGGTTCGCCGACGGCCACCGGGATGCAGATCCAGCCGCCCGCCCGCAGCACCCCGGCCAGCGCCAGTTGGCGGGGCGAGACGAGGAAGGCGACGGCGAGATCGAAGGAGTGGCGCTGGGTGACGAGGCGGTCGACGAGCTGCTGGTCGGCCTCCGAGAGCACCGCGAAGATGGAACCCTGGGAGCGGTCCGGCCGGTCGACTCCGCTCAGGAGGGTGAGGTCCGAGGTCGCGTCATCGACGAGCCGGACGACGGCGAGGCTCTCGAGAAACTCGTTCGGGCGATCGAGCGGGGCGAGTTGCGGCTGCCCGGTCTCGATCACGCGCACGACGAACCCGCTGCGCAGCAGGTGCAGTCCGACCGAGGCGATCAGGGAGACCGCCCGCTCGAAAGATTCGCTCTGCGGCTGGTCGACCTCGCGCACCGATTCGGCGTCGCGGTAACGAAGACGGCGGGTCTCCAGCACGATGCGCGCCTCCGCGTGGCTGCGCTGCTCCTCCTGGCGCACCATGAGCTCGCCGTGGTGGGCGGATGCGCGCCAGTGCACCCGCCGGAGGGCGTCACCGCGCCGGTACTCCCGCGTCATGAGGTCGTCTTCGCCGCCGAGCGCCCGGCGCTGCAGCGTGCGGGTCGGCCCCTCGTCCGCGGCGATCGAGACGACGTTGTCCGGCAGGGCCACCACATCCGGGGTCACGATCAGCGTCTGCGCCACGCCGGCGACGGCCTCCCCCGTCGCGAGGCCGAAGGGGTCCGCGAAGTCGACGAGCATCGGCCCCACGGGGAAGGCTCCGCGGATCGGTGGCACGAGCTCGTATTTCATGCGGGCCGAGTTGCCTCGTCCGGCAAACCGTGGCCCGCGCGGCCTGAGAGCGCCGAGCCGGCCGGGCTGGGTGGAGAACGGCCGCCACGGCCAGGTGTCCCGCCAGGCCACCTCCATGGTCGGGGTGGTGGCCTGGTTCTCGATGTCCAGGTGCACGACAGTGGGATGCCCGGCGCTCACGACCCGCGGCGCGAAGGTTCGGCGCACCGACATCCGCACCCTCCGCCAGCGCACGAAGGCGAGGGCGACGAGGGGCAGCAACACGAGGAAGCTGCCGAGGTAGAGCAGTTCCCGCCGCCCCAGCCAGTAGGCGAGCGGCAGGGAGGCGGCGCCGATGACGAGCAGCACGACCCCGCGTCTGGTCAGTCGCGCGATGCGCGTGGAGCGCCGTCGGCGCCAGCGGCTGGACATGGCGAGCTCAGGCCGGCCCCACTGCACCGAGCGGCACGGGAGTCGCCCCCACGATGCGGGCGATGATCTCCGAGACCGCGCCAGGGTCGAACGGATTGCCCCGGCCGGAGACCCGGTTGGTGGGGATGAGACGGTGGCTGAGCACCGGGATGGCGAGGGCGTCGATGTCGTCGGGAAGCACGAACTCGCGGCCGTCGAGGGCCGCGCGAGCCTTCGCGGCGCGCACGAGCTGGAGTGTCGCCCGCGGACTCGCGCCGAGCCGCAGATCATCGTCGCGTCGCGTCGCCTGCGCGATGCTCACCGCGTACTGCTCGACCGCCCACGACACGAACACCCCACGCACGGTCTCGATCATGGCGATCAGCTGCACCGTGCTCACCACCGGCTCGAGGTCCTCGAGGGGGCTGGACGACTCCCTCCGGCGCAGCATCGCCAGTTCGGCGGCCTCGTCCGGGTAACCCATCGAGATGCGCATCATGAAGCGGTCGCGCTGCGCCTCGGGCAGCGGGTAGGTCCCCTCCATCTCGACCGGGTTCTGGGTCGCGATGACGGTGAAGGGCGAGGCGAGGATCGAGGTCGTGCCGTCGACGGTGACCTGGCCCTCCTCCATGCTCTCCAGCAGCGCCGACTGGGTCTTCGGGCTCGCCCGGTTGATCTCGTCGCCGATCACGATGTTCGCGAAGATCGGCCCAGGCTTGAACTCGAACTCGCGCTCCACCTGGTTGTAGATGGACACTCCGGTGATGTCGGAGGGGAGCAGGTCGGGGGTGAACTGGATGCGGTTGACCGTGCAGTCGACGGACTTGGCAAGCGCCCGGGCCAGCATGGTCTTGCCGACGCCCGGAACATCCTCGATCAGCACGTGCCCCTCGGCAAGAAGCGCGGTGAGGGCCATCTGAACGGCCTCGCGCTTGCCGTCGATCACGGTCTCGACTCGACGGATGATCTCGGCGCAGTTTCGATAGAAATCGTCGAGTGCCATGGCGTCGCTCGTGTTGTTCACCGTTGACCTTCGCAAAGCGTATTGGAGTACCTCTCGTGAGTCTGCCAGATGGACCCCTGAAATGCGGCTGGGAATCTGCCGTGGGCCCGTGGCCCGAACCCCGGCGGCGCAGCGGCTAGCGTTGACCCGTGAAAATTACTGTGCTCTCCGGCGGCGTCGGCGGCGCCCGCTTCCTCCGCGGGCTGCGCCAGCACGTGCGATCCGCCCTTCCCGACGGGTCGGGTGGGTCAACCGCCGAGCTCACCGCGATCGTGAACACCGGCGACGACATGTGGCTCACCGGGGTGCGGATCGCGCCCGACCTCGACTCGATCATGTACACCCTCGCCGGCGAGAACGACGAGGAGCGCGGCTGGGGCCGCATCGGCGAGACCGAACGGGTCAGCGCCGAGCTTCGCGCATACGGCGTCGGCTGGCCGTGGTTCACCCTCGGCGACCTCGATCTCGGCACGCACCTCGCCCGAACGTCGCTGCTGCGGGACGGGCTGCCGCTGAGCGAGGCGACCCGGCGCATCACCTCCCGCTGGGACCTCGGCGCGACGCTGCTGCCGGTGACGGACGACGAGGTCGAGACGCACGTCGTGGTCGACGACGCCGGAACGTCGATGCACTTCCAGGAGTGGTGGACCCGGCATCGGGCGGCCCTTCCGGCCCGCGCGTTCGTGCAGCACCGGGTCGAGGACGCCCGCCCGGCCCCCGGCGTGCTCGAGGCGATCGGTTCCGCGGACGTGATCCTCATCGCGCCGTCGAATCCCGTCGTCTCGATCGGCACCATTCTCGGCATCCCGGGCATCCGCGAGGCGATCGCGGCGGCGCCCGCTCCGGTCGTCGGAGTCTCGCCGATCATCGCCGGTTCCGTCGTGCGGGGCATGGCGGACGCCTGCCTGTCCGCCATCGGCGTCGCCACCTCCGCCGAGGCCGTGGCGGCGCACTACGGCGCGCGGTCGGCCGGCGGCCTTCTCGACGCCTGGCTCGTCGACCAGACGGATGCCGCGGCCGTCTCCGCGATCGAAGCCGGCGGCATCCGCGCGGCCGCAGTGCCGCTCTGGATGCGCGACCCGGAGACGAGCGCGCGCCTCGCCGCCGACGCGCTCGCGCTCGCGCGGTAGCCCGGGCCCGCCACACCGCCGAGCTCACTCGGCCCACACGCGTCCCACCCGCATCCACTCGCGTTCAACTCGCGTCCACTCGCGTCCCACACGCGTTTCTCCGGAGGTTCGGCTCCCAGCGCACCCCATCGGGGCCGAAACGCCCCAAATCCACCCGTTCAGCCGCAATCCTCCGGAGAAACGCGTGTTGCAGCGTGGTGCAGGCGGCGCGAATTTCGCACGCCCGAAACACGCCGGCGTTAGACTGGCGGCGAATCTGGTTTCGCGCCCGGCTTTGGGCTCCTTCTTTTCGATCAAGAAACGTTGAGCCATGCCGGAATTCACTGAAGAAGCCTTCGTCCCCACCGCATCCGCCATCAGTCGGGCCCTCAAGCGGGCCGAGACCGGCGTGACGATCGACGCCACCGAGGCCGAGACCCTCCTCCACGCCCGCGGAGCCGACCTCGACCGCCTGCTGGTGGCGGCAGGACGGGTTCGGGATGCCGGACTCGAGCGGGCCGGGCGCCCCGGCGTGATCACCTACTCCCGCAAGGTCTTCATCCCGGTCACCCACCTCTGCCAGGACCGCTGCCACTACTGCGCCTTCGTGAAGACTCCCGCGCAGCTCAAGGCGCAGGGCAAGGCGATGTTCATGTCGCCGGACGAGATTCTCGAGGTGGCCCGCAACGGCGCGGCCCTCGGCTGCAAGGAGGTGCTCTTCACCCTCGGCGACCGGCCGGAGGAGCGCTGGCCGGAGGCGCGGGAATGGCTGGATGCGAACGGCTACGACTCGACGATCGCCTACCTTCGGGCCATGGCCGTGCGCATCCTCGAGGAGACCGGACTCCTCGTGCACATGAATCCTGGCGTCATGACGTGGGAGGAAATCCAGCGCCTCAAGCCGGTCTCGCCGTCGATGGGCATGATGCTCGAGACCACGTCGACTCGACTCTTCACCGAGAAGGGGCAGCCGCACTACGGGTCGCCGGACAAGGACCCGGCCATCCGACTGCGGGTGATCGAGGACGCCGGCCGCAGCAACGTCCCGTTCACCACCGGACTCCTCCTCGGCATCGGCGAGACCTACGCCGAGCGAGTCGACGGGCTGTTCGCGATCCGCGCCGCGAGCCGGCGCCACGGGCACATCCAGGAAGTGATCATCCAGAACTTCCGCTCCAAGATGTCGACCGCGATGATGCGACGCGATGACTTGCCGGTAGAGGAATATATCGCCGCGGTGGCCGTGTCGCGCATCGTGCTGGGGCCGGGAGCCCGCCTCCAGGCACCGCCGAACCTCACCGACGAGAACGAGCTGGCCCTGCTCGTGCGCGCCGGCATCGACGACTGGGGCGGCGTGAGCCCGCTCACCCCCGACCACGTCAACCCCGAACGCCCGTGGCCGAACATCGAGGAGCTGGCGAGGCTCACCGATGCCGCGGGCTACACCCTGCGCGAGCGCCTCACCGTGCACCCGCACTACGTTCGGGCGGAGGTGCCGTGGCTCGACCCGCGGCTGCTCCCCCACATCCGCGCTCTCGCCACCCCCGAAGGACTCGCCGTCGAGGGTCGGGTTCCGGTCGGACTGCCGTGGCAGGAACCGGACCCCGAGTGGATCGGCTCCGGCCGGGTCAACCTCCACACCGAGATCGACACCGAGGGTCGCTCGACCGACCGGCGCAGCGACTTCGAGGACGTCTACGGCGACTGGTCGGAGCTGCGCGAGACCGTCGGCGACACCCGTCGAGCGGCCGGCCACTCCGGCGAGCCCGCCGTGCGCGCCGCGCTGTCCCGCGCCGAGACCGACCCGGCGGGCCTCACCGACGCCGAGTACCTCGCCCTCCTGGGCGCAGAGGGACAGGACCTGGATGCGCTCGCCAGCCTCGCCGACCGGGTGCGCCACGACACGGTCGGCGACCGCGTCGGCTACGTCGTCAACCGCAACATCAACTTCACCAACGTCTGCTACACCGGCTGTCGCTTCTGCGCCTTCGCGCAGCGCAAGACGGATGCCGACGCGTTCACCCTGTCCATGAAGCAGGTCGGCGACCGCGTGGACGAGGCCTGGAACATCGGGGCGACGGAGATCTGCATGCAGGGCGGCATCCATCCGGATCTGCCGGGCACCGCCTACTTCGACCTCGCCCGCCAGGTTAAGGAGCGCCAGCCCGGCATCCACCTGCACGCGTTCAGCCCGATGGAGATCGTGAACGGGGCGGCTCGAACTGGCCTCAGCTACCGGGACTTCCTGCTCGAGGCGCAGGCCGCCGGGCTCGACACGATCCCGGGAACGGCCGCCGAGATTCTCGACGACGAGGTGCGCTGGGTGCTTACCAAGGGAAAGCTGCCGGCCGCCGCCTGGATCGACATCGTGTCGACCGCGCACAGCATCGGCATCCGCTCCAGCTCCACCATGATGTACGGCCACGTCGACAACCCCACCCACTGGGTCGGGCACCTGCGCACCCTCTCCCGCGTGCAGGACGAGACGGGCGGGTTCACCGAGTTCGTGCTGCTGCCATTCGTTCATATGAACTCACCGGTATATCTCGCCGGTGTCGCCCGCCCCGGCCCGACCGCCCAGGAGAACCGGGCGGTGCACGCGGTCGCGCGCCTCATGCTGCACGGCCGCATCGACCACATCCAGACCTCGTGGGTGAAGCTCGGCACCGAGGGCACGCAACTCATGCTGCAGGGCGGGGCGGATGATGTGGGCGGAACGCTCATGGAGGAGACGATCAGCCGCATGGCCGGCGCCGACAACGGGTCGGAGAAGACCGTGGACGAGCTCGAGGAACTGACCTCGGCGATCGGACGCGAGGCCTACCAGCGCACCACGACCTACGGCGAGCCGTCGGCGGAGCGGCGGGAGGTCGCGCGCCGCAACGCGTCCACCGGCTACGCGTCGACGGGCAAGTCGCTGCGGCTGCTGCCGCTGGACGTGGTCAACTCGCGCTGATCGATCCGCGCTCTCCCCTGCGACTTGCTTCCGGGCTCGAACTCAGTGAGGTGCCCACTTTCGTCGCATGTGCCGCCGACATGGCGGCAGATGTGGGCACCTCACCTGTGCGCACCTCACCCACAGCGACCGTGGCTCGGCGAGATCAGCGGGCCCCCTCACGCCCCGCGGAACGCCGCCGTCGTTCGCGCGCCCAGCCGCCCGGTCAACTCCCGAAGCTCGTCGAGAGTGTCCACGTCCCGTCGCAGGCCAGAAGCGGCGGAGACGGGCAGCGCGACGTACCCGGCGGCGGCGTGCGCGGCCGCAGATCCGACTCCGAAGGCAGGCACATGCACCACCGGTCCCACCGCCGTGATGAGGGTGGTGCCCGTGCCGGCGGCATCCGGCACCATCGCCAGCCGATGGGCGGCCGCGAGCTCGAGGGCGTGCCCCAGTTCCTCGGCGGTGAGGGCCGGCAGGTCGCCGAGCAGCACCGCAATGCCGTCCCCCGTGGACGACCCGGGGGTCGCCAGTTCGATGCCCTGAGCGATCGCCGAGGCCAGGCCAGGCCGCCCCGTCTCCACGACGACTGTCGCGCCGATCCCGGCGAAGTCGGCTGATGCCTCGGCCGACGTCACGACGAGTACCCCTCGCACTCCCGCGGTGGCGAGAGCGGCCTCCACGGTGTCGAGGGCGATGGCCCGCGCGAGCGGTGCGTGCGCGCCCAGGGACCCGCCGAAGCGGGACTTCGCGTGCGCCGTGCCCTTCACCGGCACGACGATCCACCAGTCAGTCACGCGCCGCGCGCCCCGCCTCGAAGCCCTCGCGCCAGGCCTCATCGGTGCCCAGCCGGAACATGTCCTTCTCCGACGGTCGAACCAGCACCCTGGCGCCCGGCGCCGCCTCGTCGAGAAGGTGGCCCATCCCCCGCACGACGGCCACCGGCAGCCCGCTGGCCTTGCGCTTCACCAGGTCGGCCGCGGCCGCGATCTCGTCTCCCACCGCGGGCAGGGTGACCTCGAGCGATCGACCCTGAGTGTCGGTCGAGCCGCGCAGGTCCTCGAGCACCACGACCCCGCTGGCACCGATCGCGACATCGGTCTGGCCCTCGCGCCAGGCCCGGCCGAGCGTGTCGGTGATGATCACGCCGAGTCGGAGCCCGAAGCGTGCGGACAGCGCGGCACGGATGGCGCCGGCCGAGGCATCCGGGTCCACCGGCAGCAGCAGCACCGTGCCCTCCGGTGTGTTCGAGGCGTCGACGCCGGCGGCGGCTCCCACCACGCCGAGGCGGTTCTCCACGATCCGGGTGACCCCGCCGGGGTAGGCGCGGGTGGCCACGACACGCACTGTCTCGTCCGTGATGGCCTGCTCCCGGTCCACGGCGGAGATCATGCGGCCCTCGGCCTTCGACACCACCTTGGACGTGACGGCCAGGATGTCGCCGTCCCGGAGGCGGCCGTCGGCGGCATCGCCGATGATCGAGGCGAGGTCGTCGCCGGAGACGATCTCGGCGATCCCGTCGAGGGCGAAGACGGAGAGCATCATCGGGTGAGCGCCGGCAGCACGTCGCGGGCGAAGACGTCGATCCACTCACGCTGGTTGCGGCCGACGTTGTGCAGGTAGATGCGGTCGAAGCCGAGGTCGAGGTAGCGCTGGATGTGTGCGCGGTGCGCGTCCGGCTGCTCGGACACGAGCATCCGGCCCTCGAAGTCCTCCGCCCGCACGAGCCGGGCGAGCTGCTCGAATTCGAAGGGCGAGCGGATGTCGGAGCGCGGGAACCGCATGCCGCCGTTCGGCCACTCGGTGATCGCGTTGGCCATCGCCTCGCCGGCCGTGGGCGCCCAGCTGAGGTGCAGGCGCAGCACCTTGAGGCTGCGGGACGGGTCCTTGCCGACCTCGCGCGCTCCCTCGTCGAAGCGGTCGAGCAGCGCGGCGATCTTCTCGATCGGCGCTCCGTCCACGATGAGCCCGTCCACCACGCGCCCCGCGCGCTTGGCCGTGACCGGCCCCGAGGTGGCCACCAGGATCGGCGGCGGCGCGGCCGGCATCGTCCACAGCCGGGACGACTCGAGCTTGAAGAACGTGCCGGAGTGCTTGGCGTCCCGCCCGGCGGCCGAGGCCGTGAAGAGCTTGTTGATCACGTCGACGGCCTCGAACATCCGGTTGATGCGCTCGGCGGTCTCCGGCCAGTAGGCGCCGGTGACATGCTCGTCGATCGCCTCCCCGGAGCCGATGCCGAGCCAGTGCCGCCCCGGATACATGGCTTCGAGGGTGGCGCTCGCCTGGGCGACCATGGCCGGATGCCAGCGGAAGGTCGGCACGGTCATGCCGGTACCGAGGTCCCCGGAGGTGGTCTGCCCGAGGGCGCCGAGCACGTTCCAAACGAAGCTCGCGTGCCCCTGCCGCGGAACCCACGGCTGGAAGCGGTCGGCCGCCATGGTGCCGGCGAAGCCGTTCCGCTCCGCGTGGGTGCTCAGTTCGATGATCTCGGTGGGGTGGAACTGCTCCAGCATGGCGGCGTAGCCGATGTGGGGCGCGGTGGGGGGCATGCCTCTATTCTCGCGTGCCGGGAGGGGAGCCGGCGAAGACGGGGATCCCGGCGGCCACCGCGACCTCGCGGTAGGCGTCACTCAGATCGGCGAGCGTGGAGTGCGCGTTGAGCCCGCTGGGATTCGGCACCACCCACAGCTGGGCGCCCCCGATCGTCTCCGGCTGCCTGCCCACGAGCGCCGTGCGGCGATCGAACGCGATGCGGTAGGCGGTGATTCCGAGCATCGCGACCGCCGCCGGCCGAAGGCTCTCCACGCGCGCCGCCAGGGCCTCCCCTCCGGCCCTCAACTGCGCGTCGTCCAGTTCGTCAGCTCGGCGCGTCGCGCCCGACACGAGGCTCGTGATGCCGACCCCCCGGGCTATCAGATGGTCGCGGTCGGCCGGATCGAGCCCGTGCGAGGCGTCGATCACGCGGTCCACGATTCCCGCGCGGAAGAGTGCCGGGTAGAAGCGGTTACCGCGCCTGCCGAAGTGCGCCTGGACGGCGGCGGTGCGCAGTCCGGGATTGATGCCGACGAAGAGCAGGCGGAGGCCGGGACCGACGAGATCGGGCAGCGTTCGCCCGCGGAAGGAGTCCAGTTCGGCCGCAGAGAATCCCACCCCTGCACCCTACGGCACGGCCCTGCGGCAGGGTCAGCCCTTGAGGTCCCTCGCGCGCAACTCGGCCTCGAGCCGTCGGATGCGGTCCTCGTTCTCGCTGTCGCGGATCTCCCGTTCGAGCGCCTCGATTTCGCGCTCGGTGCTGCTGCTGCTCGGCAGCGGCACCGGCGTCTCCCGCCGCCGCGGGTCGCCGAAGCTTCCCCGGTCGACCGCCTGGGGACGTTCCCGGCCGATGGCGAACCACACGATCGAGCCGACCAGCGGCAACAGGATCACGATCAGGAGCCACAGGGTCTTGTCGAGGTGCCGGATGCGCGACTGGTCGGAGCCGATGATGTCGACGAGGGCGGCGATCACGATTCCGAGGACCAGGAAGGGCACGACGAGGTACATGAGGCGATCTTAGGGAATTCCCGGGTCGATGACGAGACTCGATCGCCCCCAATTCGACGATTGTTCGATTGATCGAATTTCTCCTTGCGTGCCGGTCACTCCTGCCGGTACGGTGATCAAGCGCCATCGTCGAAAGGAGGCCAGCGTGTACACCACAGATATTCCGGGAATGTCCCGAATCCCCGCCGGCTTCGTCGGCGTCCCCACCGCCTGATCGGTTAGCGCCGCTTCCCCGGAAGCACACTCCGCCACCGGTCCAGACGGTGGTGACGCTCTCGAAGCCCCGGCCCGGCAGGCCTCAACACGGCGATCACCGTCATGCCTGCTCTGGCCCACCACCCCGCACGGCCCGTCACCGACGCGCCGTCCCGTCCGCCGCTCTCGGAGTGGCTCCCGCCGCACGGGTCGGCGGGCGAACGCCACCGCGCTCGCCCGCGCCCGCTGCCGCACGCAGAGGAACATCACGAATGAATAGCACCGCGTCACACAACGCCGTGTCGACCACTCCCGGTCGCCACGATCATCCGCCCCAACCCGGGCAGTACCGTCAGGAGCGCCCCGTTCGTCGGGTGAGCCTGCTCGACCGGGCAGCGCTGCACCTCGGCGTGGCCCTGATCAAGTGGGGTCGCCGACCGCTCGACGTCGAGTCGCGCGAGCGGCGTGCTCGCCGCGTCGAGCTGCACATCGCCCGTCTCGAGCGCGAGCGCGCCACCGAACGGTGGATCCGGCTCAACCTGCCGCTCCGCTGATGAAGGCGGATGCGACGGAGGCCGTCGCCGGGGATCGCCCCGGCGGCGGCCTTCCGCGCTGGGCTACTGCCCAAGCAAGAGTGCGCCTCTCTGTCCCACGCTGACGCTGCTCTGGCTCGAAACCCATTACGGACGTTCGCGTGTGGCCGTCGGCGACCCTCTGCGGCGCCGTCAGCGTCGATCGGGCCGTGTTCTGCAGGACCGGGCCCGGAGTCTTGGGTGCCTACCCCACAGACTCCAGTTGTGCAGGACAGCGTGTGCAGGACACGGCAGGGGGGGGGTGGCGATCCGAAGGGTCCCGGTCTGCAGGACGCTCCCGTCGTTTCTGCACCTCTCGTCCTCGCTATCCGCCCGAGCCGTCCTGCACAACCCGTCCTGCACAACCAGAGTCCGCGGGGCGGGCACCCGCAAGTCACCAGGACGTCCTGCACAACTCGTGCCAGGGCAAGGGACTGCCGCACAGTGGCGGGAACATGCAAGTCGAAACGCCCTCCCGGCACGGCGCCACCAGACCAACGCCGCTGGTCAGTGGAGCTACACCAGCGCTCGCAGGCGCGGCGCGAGGTCCTTCTCGAAGAGGCTGAGGAAGCGTCGCTGGTCCTGGCCGGGGCCGTGGAACACCAGGTGATTGAAGCCGGCATCGAGGTAGGTCTTGATCTCGGCGACCACGATTTCGGGGTCGGCGCCCACGATGAAGCGGGAGGCGATCCGCTCGATCGGCAGGGCGTCCGCAGCGGCCTCCATCTCGATCGGGTCCGTGATGTCGTGCTTCTGCTCCTTGGAGAGCGCCAGCGGGGCCCAGAACCGGGTGTTCTCCAGCGCCGCCTCGACCGAGGTGTCGTAGGAGAGCTTGATCTCGATCATCCGGTCGATGCCGGCGGAGTCGCGGCCCGCCTTGTCAGCGCCCTCCTGTACCGCCGGGATGAGCTGCTCGGTGTAGAGCTCCATGCCCTTGCCCGACGTGCAGATGAAGCCGTCGCCGGCCCGCCCGGCGTAGCGGGCGACGACCGGGCCGCCGGCCGCGATGTACACCGGCACCGGGAAGTCCGGCCGGTCGTAGATGGAGGCTCCGTGGGTGGAGTAGTACTCGCCCTGGAAGTCGACCCGGTCCTCGGTCCAGAGCTGGCGCATCAGGGACACCGCTTCACGCAGCCGGGCGAAGCGCTCCTTGAACTCCGGCCAGTCCTGCTCCCCCGCGCCACGGAATCCGGTCGCGATCTCGTTCAGCGCCTCGCCGGTGCCCACCCCGATCATGATCCGCCCCGGGTACAGGCAGCCCATCGTCGCGAAGGCCTGGGCGAGCACGGCGGGGTTGTAACGGAAGGTCGGCGTCATCACCGACGTGCCGATCTGAACCGTCTTCGTGCGTTCGCCGACCGCCGCCATCCAGGCCAGCGAGAACGGCGCATGCCCGCCGGTGTGTCGCCACGGCTGGAAGTGGTCGCTCACCGCGACGCTCTCCATGCCGTGCGCCTCCGCGGCGACCGCGATCTCCACCAGCTCACGCGGGTCGAACTGCTCAGCGGACGCCTTGTAACCGAGTTTGAGGGGAAGCATGACTCCATCCTGCCACCAGAACAATCGCGACCGCACGCGCGCCCGGCGACTGTCTGGGCGGGCGGCTACAGCTTCTGCAGGAAGTCGGCCACCGAGCGCGGAACGTACGGACTCACGTCTCCGCCGAGCGCCGCCACCTGGCGGACGAGCGAACTCGACACGTGGGCGTGGGCCGGATCCGGCAGCATGAAGATGGTCTCCACACCGGCGAGGTTGCGGTTGACGATCGCCATGGGCGTCTCGTAGGCCACGTCCACCTGGGAACGCACACCCTTCACGAGCACGCTGGCGCCGACATCGGTGCAGTAGTCGACGAGCAGGCCCACGCTCCAGGAGGTGACCGTGATGTTCTCCGGCAGGCCGCCCTCGGCGATCGCCCGCTCGATGAGAGCCACGCGCTGGGCCACCGGGAGCAGGGCCGACTTGTCCGGGTTGTGCACGACCAGAACGTGCAGCTGATCGAAGATCCCCGCAGCGCGCTCGATGACATCCAGATGACCGAGGGTCACGGGGTCGAAGGAACCAGGGACGACGGCGATCCTGTTCATGTCTCCGAGACTATCGGCTCGACGTTACGGACTTGTGACATCGACCGGCCCTGTTGCGGCATGAGTCCCTAGTTCTTGGCGAGGAAGTCGCGACTGGCCTCGTCGAGGCGACGGTCGAGGGCCGCGCGCAGGGCGGGGTGCCCGGCGAGCGCCGGGTCATCGTCGAGCACCGCCCTGGCGATCGCCCGGGCCTCGGTGATCAGCTCGCCGTCCCTGGCCACGCGCAGCAGGCGCAGGGACGACCGGCCGCCGGACTGCACACTGCCGAGCACGTCGCCCTCCTGCCGCAGTTCGAGGTCCTTCTGCGCCAGTTCGAAGCCGTCGAGGGTGGAGGCGACCACCTCGACGCGCTCGCGGGCCATCGTGCCGTCCTCGGCGTCCGTCACCATGAGGCACAGCCCGGGCACGCCACCGCGCCCCACGCGCCCGCGCAGCTGGTGCAGTTGCGAGACGCCGAAACGGTCGGCGTCCAGGATCACCATGGTCGACGCGTTGGGCACGTCGACGCCCACCTCGATCACCGTCGTCGCGACGAGCACATCGATCTCGCCCCGGGCGAACGCGCGCATGATCGCGTCCTTCTCCTCGCTCGGGAGACGTCCGTGCAGTTGCTCGATGCGGGCGGATGCGAGCAGCGGGTTGGCGCGCAGCTCGGCGAGAACGTCGGTGACGTTCGCCCGCTTGGCCGGACTCGACTCCAGTTCGTCGTCGGTGTCGTCCACCGTGGTCGAGTCGATCGCCGGGCACACGACGAAGCCCTGCCTGCCCTTCGCGAGCTCCTCGGCGAGGCGCTCCCAGACCCGGTTCACCCAGCCCGGCTTGTCGGCGAGCGGCACGACGAAGCTCTGGATCGGCACCCGGCCGGACGGCAGCTCGGCGATCGTCGACACGTCCAGGTCGCCGAAGACGGTCATCGCGACCGTGCGCGGGATGGGCGTGGCGGTGAGCACGAGCACGTGCGGCGGAGTCGCGCCCTTGCGCCGCAGGGCCTCGCGCTGTTCCACCCCGAAGCGGTGCTGCTCGTCGACGACGACGAGTCCGAGGTCGAAGAACCCGACGTTGTCGCTCATCAGGGCGTGGGTGCCGACGACGATGTTCGCCTGGCCGGAGACGGCGGCGAGCAGGGCCTTGCGCTTGTCGGCGACCGGCAGCTGCCCGGTGATGATCGCGGGCCGGAGGGAGGCGGCGAGATCCGGTCCGAGGGTCTTCACGATCGACCGCAGGTGTTGGCCGGCCAGCACCTCGGTGGGCGCCAGCAACGCCGACTGGCCACCGGAATCGGCGACGGCGAGCATCGCACGCAACGCCACGAGCGTCTTGCCCGACCCCACCTCGCCCTGAACGAGCCGGTTCATCGGCGCCGTCGCCGCGATGTCGTCGGCGATCTCGGCCCCGACCGTGGTCTGGTCGCCGGTGAGCGTGAAGGCGAGTTGCGCGTCGAAGCGCTCCAGGTATCCGCCCGCCCTGGGCACCCTCGGAACGGCGGCCTGCTCGCGCAGCGACTGACGCTGCTGCAGCAGCGCGGCCTGCAACACGAACGCCTCCTGGAACCGCAGCGCCTTGCGCGCCGCCACCCAGTCGGCGTCCTTCTGCGGACGATGGATCAGTTCGACCGCGCGGGAGTAGCTCATGAGCTTGCGGTCGCCGCGCACCGGCCCCGGCACCGGGTCGGCGAGCGGGTTCAGGGTGTCGAGCACGACGCCGATCGCCTTCTGCAGCTGCCAGGAGGCGACGGTGGCCGTTGCCGGATAGATCGGAATCGGCAGCTCGGCCCACTTGCGGGCCAGCTCGTCGGCGGCCGCCGCTGTGCCGTCTACAGTCGTGCCGTCCGCGGCCGTGCCATCGGCGTTCGGCGCCTCGAAGAGCTCGTAGTCGGGGTGTGCGAGCTGCATGGATCCCCGGTAGTCGCCCACCTTGCCGGCGAAGATCCCGCGCACTCCCGGCCGTAGCTCCTTGGCGCGCCAGGCCTGGTTGAAGAAGGTGAGGGTGAGGATGCCCTTTCCGTCGCTGATCCGCACCTCGAGGATCGACCCGCGCTTGGCCCGCATCGGGCGCTCCCGGCTCTCGATTACCTCCGCGACGATCGTCACATTCTCATCGAGCGGGAGCTCGGTGAGCGCCGTGAGCTCACCGCGCTGGGCGTACCGGCGCGGGTAGTGGCTCAGGAGGTCGCCGACCGTCGCGAGCCCGAGCCCCTTCTCGATGGCCGAGGCCGTGCGGCCGCCGAGGGCGGTGCTGAGCTTGGCGTCAAGGGGGGATTCCACCCTCCGAGGGTACTCGCGACTGCCGACCCCGCTAGTACGACAGGGTTGCGAGCCGCGCGATGAGGGTGGCGACGACCTGCGCCACGACCGGCGCCGCGACGGCGATCACGAGCACGGCGACGATGCAGAGTGCCGACACCGCCGCGAGCACCACGGCGAGCTGCACCGGCAGGGACGCCCGTCGCCGATCGGCGACCTCCTCCGACGGCGTGAAGAGGTCGTCGAGGTCGGAGGGCTGGGCCTCTGCCGTCCGCACGGCATCCGCGCTCACAGCCAGCGCCGATTGCGGAAGATGGCGAACAGCCCGCCGCTCACCGCCACCATGAGCAGGATCGCGATCGGGTAGCCAAACGGCCAGGCCAGCTCCGGCATCGCGTGGAAGTTCATCCCGTAGATCCCGGTGATGATCGAAGGCACGAACAGGATGGCGGCCCACGCGGAGATCTTGCGGGCCTCCTCCGCCTGGCGGTTGCTCGCCTCCCCCACCTTCTGCATGTCCTCGTTCTGGCGCTGGGCCACGAGAGTCGCGTTCACGGTGAGGATGTCGCGCAGCAGGATGCGGAACTCCTCGATTCGCTCGTTGACGTTCGTGACGTGGTCGGCGACATCTCGCAGGTACTGCTGAAGGTCCTCGCCGATCTTGTACTTCTCGAAACCGTGCGAGATCTGATCGAGCATGCCGATCAGCGGGCGCACGGCTCGTTCGAAGTCGATGACCTCGCGGGACAGCTCGTAGATGCGCCGGGAGACGCTCGGGTCCCCATCGAACACCTGCGTCTCGATCTCGTCGATGTCGTTGGAGAGGCCGGCGACGACGGGCACGTAGCCGTCGACCACGGCGTCGAGGATCGCGTACAGCACCGCCTCGGTGCCGCGGGCGAGCAGTTCTGGCGTGCCCTCGAGGCGGCCGCGCACCAGCGAGAGGTCCGGCGACTCGGCGTGCCGCACCGTGATCACGAAGTTGTGGCCGATGAACACGTGCAGCTCGCCGAACTCCACCTCCTCCTTCGCGTCGAGGTAGCGGGCGGCGCGCAAGACCACGAACAGGGTCGACCCGTAGCGCTCGATCTTCGGCCGCTGGTGGGCGACGATCGCGTCCTCGACGGCGAGCTCGTGCAGCCCGAACTGGTCGGCGAGCGAGGTGATCTCCGCGGTGGTCGGGCGGTAGAGCCCGATCCAGGCCATCGAGCCCGGCCGTGCCTCGAGCGCCGCGAAGGTGTCGTCGAGGGAGTCGAGGGTCGCGACGCGGCATCCGTCTTCGTAGATCGCATTGTTGACCAGGCTCGGACGCAGCGGAGCGGTGACCTCTGGGGTCTCTTGAGCGACGCTCGGCGGCAGTTGACGAGTGCGGAACGTCATGACGCGGAACGGCTTGCGGAAATCGGGAGCCATGCCTCCAACGGTAATCCCGCGCGGTAGACAATTGGCGGAGGGCCGGGCAGGTTTCCGGGCTGCGTTGCCCGGCTGCGTTGCCCGGCCGTGTTGCCCGGCCCTGTTGCCCGCTGTGTTGCCCGGCTGTGTTGCCCGGCTGACACGCGTTTCTCCGGAGGTTTCGCGATCCTCCGGATGCCGCGGCCCGCGCCCTCTGCACAGAAGGGACCTCGAGTGCCCGCGGATCCGCAATGCTCCGGAGAAACGCGTGTGAGCGGAAGCGGAAGCGGAAGCGGATGCGGGCGCGGATCCGGAAGCGGAATCGGCGACGGCACGGCCGCCGGTAGGCTCGTTGCGCCATGACACGCATCATCGCCGGGTTCGCCGGCTCCCTGACCCTCGCGACGCCGGGCTCCGGCACCCGGCCCACGAGCGATCGGGTTCGCGAGGCGATCTTCTCGGCCCTCGATGCCCGGGACGTGATCGCCGGAGCCCGCGTGCTCGACCTCTACGCCGGATCCGGCGCGCTCGGCCTCGAGGCCGCGAGCCGGGGCGCCGCGCACGTGACCCTCGTCGACCGCGTCGCCGCCGCCGCCAACGTCTGCCGCAAGAACGCCGCCGTCGTGCTCGGCCGCGCGCCGAAGGGCAGCGAGCTGCGTGTCGTCGTGTCCAGCCAGGCCGCCCAGGCCTTCCTCGACTCGACTCCCGACGAGTGGGATCTCGTGTTCCTCGATCCGCCGTATGAACTCGACGAGTCCGAGCTCGCGCAGAGCCTCGAGTCCCTGTCCGGGCGCCTCTCCGCGGATGCCGTGGTGATGGTCGAACGCAGCAGCCGGTCCCCGGAACCCGGGTGGCCATCCGGAATCGAACTCGACCGTCGCAAGGACTACGGCGACACGACGCTGTGGTGGGCTCGCGCGGTCTGAGTTGTTCTGCGGGCCGCGGCTCGGCGTTTAGGCGGTGATGACTCCTCGCGGAGGGAGTCACGTTTCGCGGCGGGGATAACTCCTCGCGGCGGGAGACGCGCCTCCCTCCGCCACGACATTTCCCCGCCGCCGGGTGCGTTTTCCCCCGCCGCGAGGTGCTCAGACGCCGTTGACGCCGCTGGCGGGCCGGTGCGAGCTCCCGTTTTTTCCCGCCGAGGCGGCATTGCTCCCGCCGCGAGCGCCCTAGCGACGAAGCAGCGCAGGGAAGCGCAAGGTGTCGCTACCCGGCGGACCCGCTCCAGTCGCGGTACGGATCCCAGCCGGCCGAATCGTGCGGCTCCCCGTCCACGGTGAGACCCTCCCCGGCCACGCAGACCCCGATGCGGCGGAACGGCGCGGGCACGGCGGTGTCGGCGGGAAACGTCGCGAGCAGCGAATGATCCTCGCCGCCGCCGAGCGCCAGGGCCGGGTCCGCGCCCTGAGCGCGGAGCGCAGCGAGATCGAAGTCGATGCCGAGACCGCTCGCCCGAGCGAGCCGGGCCGAGTCGATGGCGAGCCCGTCACTCAGGTCGAGCATCGCCGTCGCCCCGGCGAGCGCGGCGATCCTCCCCGCGGAGATCGGCGGCGTGGGCGCCAGCTGCGGCGCGGTGCGTGGGCGCAGGGCGGCCGCGAGCCGGGCATCCGGATGTCCGAGCGGGTCGACAGCCTCCCTGAAGAGCAGCGAAAGGGCGGCGGCGGCCTCGCCGAGCACACCGGCCACCGCGACGATGTCGCCCACCCGCGCTCCCGAGCGCAAGATGGGTTGACGTGCCTCGAGGTCGCCGAAGGCGGTGACGGCGATCGTGAGCGTCGGCGACACGGAGAGGTCGCCCCCCACCACCCCGCAGCCCGGCGCGAGGGCGGCGCACGCGTCCCGCAGCCCATCCGCGATGCCCTCGAGCAGGGTGACGGGCGAGTCAGCCGGGGCGGCGATCGCCACGACGAGAGCAGTCGGCACCGCGCCCATCGCGGCGATGTCCGAGAGGTTGGATGCCGCGGCCTTCCAGCCGAGATCGTGCGGGGTCGACCAGGCGAGACGGAAGTCCGGGCCGTGGACCATCATGTCCGTCGTCACCACGAAGCGGCCGTCCGGCGCGGCGACCACCGCCGCGTCGTCCCCCGGCCCGAGGAGGCCGGCCGCCGAGCCGGGCAGCCGGGGGAAGATCCGCAGAAGCACCGCGCTCTCCCCGATGCTGGCGAGGGTGTCGTGGTCGCGCGGGGAGGGCATGCCTCAAACGCTACCGTTATGTGCACCGGCCCCGAGTACAGCCACGGACCCGAGCAAGGAGACGACACCCATGGACAACGACACCCTGGCGCGCAGGTTCGGGGAACTCACGACCGCCCATCTCGCGGACGGCTGCCTCCGCGCCGGCGTCCCCGTGAGGTGTGCGCCGAGCGGGCTCGTCGCTCTCGCCTCCGGCATGCGGATTGCCGGTCGGGTGATCCCGGTGCGCCATGTCGGCAGCGTCGACATCTTCCTCGAGGCCTTCGGGTCGTCGGCGCCCGGCGACGTTCTCGTGGTCGACAACGGCGGCCGGCTCGACGAGAGCTGCGTGGGTGATCTGGTGGCCCTCGAGGCCGCGTCCGCCGGTTTGGGCGGCATCGCGGTGTGGGGCCTCCACCGCGACACGGTCGACATCCTCGCCATCCGCCTGCCGCTGTTCAGCCTGGGCGCCCTGCCGACCGGACCCCTGAGCGTCGGAGACCGGACGCCAGACGCTCTGGAGGCGGCAACGGTCGGCGAGTGGACGGTGGGCCGCGACGACCTCGTCTTCGGAGACGAAGACGGCGTGCTGTTCGTGCCGGCAGCGGAGGCAGAGCGGGTGTTCGCCCTCGCCGAGACGATCAGGGACACCGAACGGGCGCAGGCCCAACGCATCCGGTCCGGCATCTCCCTGCGCAGCCAGGTGCGTTTCGACGAGTTCCTTGCCAGCCGGGCGCTCGATCCCGGCCTGAGCTTCCGCGACCACCTGCGCGACGTCGGGGGCGAGATCGAGGTGTGACCAAGCGGGCGGCGCACCGGCGCTTCTCGCACCGGCGTTTCTCGCACCGGCGTTTCGCGCACCGGCGTTTCGCGCACCGGCGTTTCTCGCACCGGCGTTTCTCGCACTGGCGTTTCTCGCACTGGCGTTTCTCCGGAGGTTTTGCGTTCGTGGGGCCCTCGCGGGCGGGCGTCCCCCGCAAACGCGGGCCTCGGCATCCGGATGTCCGCGAAACCTCCGGAGAAACGCGCGTAAGCCCGAGAAACACGGGCGGACAAACGCGGTCGTAGAACCCCGCACGCAGGTTGGGCCACGACCGGAACGGTAGCCTGAACGCGATGAACTCGAAGCTCAGGGCCGGCGCCCTTGCCGTGCTCGCACCGCTCCTTCTCCTGGCGGTCGTCGCGTGCACCCCCACGGTGCCGCTGACCCCCGCCGCCGACGCCACGAACCCCGACTGCGCCGAGGTGATCGTGCGCCTGCCGCACTCCCTCGCGAACGAGGCCATCCGCCAGACCAACGCCCAGGCCACCAGCGCCTGGGGCAACCCGGCCGCCATCCTGCTGCGCTGCGGAGTGACGCCGCCCGGGCCCACCAAGGACGTCTGCCACACGGTCAGCGGAATCGACTGGCTGCGCGACAGCTCGAAGGCACCCGTCTACGTGTTCACGACGTTCGGACGCACTCCGGCGATCGAAGTGATCGTCGACTCCCGACTCACCAATGGGCAGGGCACCCAGTACCTCGACGAGCTGGCCAACGCCGTCGGCTCGATCAAGCAGACGTCGAAGTGCCTCAGTCGCGACGACGTGCTCGGAACGGAAACGCCGACGCCGAGCCCCACCGGGTAGCAGACACTACTCGACGAGGATCGCCGGCTTGTCGCTGTCGGTGGTGAGGTGCGGCGCGATGTCGCGCGGGTTCATGGTGCCGGCGAGCACGCCGGCCACCTGGAGCACGATCGGCATGTCCACGCCCTTCGCCGCCGCGAGTTCGAGGATGGGTGCCACCGACGACAGCCCCTCCGCCGTCTGGTTCATCTGGGCCACGACATCCGTGAAGCTGTAGCCCTGGCCGAGGAGTCTGCCCGCGGTGTTGTTGCGGGAGAGCGGGGACTCGCAGGTGGCGATGAGGTCGCCGAGCCCGGCGAGGCCGGAGAGCGTCTGCGCGAGGCCGCCGTAGGCCACCGCGAAGTCGGTCATCTCCACGAGGCCGCGGGTGATGATCGACGCCTTCGTGTTCTCGCCGTAGCCGACGCCGTCGACGATGCCGATCGCCACGGCGATGAGGTTCTTGAGCACGCCGCCGAACTCGGTGCCGATCACGTCGGTGTTCACGAAGGACCGGAAATACGGATTGGTGGCCAGTTCTGCCACGATGGTCGCGGTCTCGAGGCTCGTCGAGGCCACCACGGCGGCCGTCGGCTGCTCCTTCGCGATCTCCAGCGCGAGGTTCGGGCCGGAAGCCACGGCGATGCGGCTCTCGTCGATCTGCAGCTCCTGGTGGATCACCTCGCTCATCCGGAACCGGGTGCCCTTCTCGACACCCTTCATGAGGCTCACGACGATGGCGTCGGCGGGGATCACGTCGCGGATTATCCGCAGATTCTCGCGCAGGGACTGGCTGGGGATGGAGACGAACACGATCTCAGCACCGTCCATCACCTCGGGGATGCGGGGGCTCGACCAGAGGTTTCGCGGCAGGTTGATGCCGGGCAGGTAGTCGCTGTTGCGCTTCGACTGGGAGATCTCGCGCGCGAGCTCGGCCCGGCGAGCCCACAGGGCCACGTCGGCCCCGCCATCGGCGAGCACCTTCGCGAAGGTGGTGCCCCAGCTGCCGGCGCCGAGCACGGCGACCCTGCGCGCGCCGGGCGCCGTGATTCTGATGGGCATGGTGTTACTCAAATCGACCGGTCTCACTCTGTTTGTGCTTCGCCGGATCCCACGGTTCGGCGGGGGCTGGCTCGCCGCGAAGGTCGACGAGCAGGGAGGTGATGGCGGCCATGAGCACCGCGGTCGCCTCGTGGAGCGTGGTCGGATCGAGTCCGCGGCCCGCGAAGGCGGAGAGGTCCACGGGGTCGCCGATCTTCACTGTAATGGTCTTGCGCGGAAACAGGCTGATCTTCTTGCCGTAGCGCGGCATCACGAGCTGGGTGCCCCAGTGCGCCACCGGGATGAGCGGAACGCCGGCCTCGAGCGCCATCCGCACCGCGCCGGTCTTGCCGCGCATCGGCCACAGGTCGGGGTCCCGCGTGAGGGACCCCTCCGGATAGATCACCACGGCGAGGCCGTCGCGCACGAGCTTGTTCGCCGAGGCGATGGGGTCGCTGCCGCGGGAGACGCCGGACCGCTCGACCGGGATCTGGCCCGAGGTGCGCAGGAACCAGCCGAGCACGGGAACCGTGAAGAGGGATGCCTTGGTCAGGTACCGCGGAGCGCGCCCGAGCTTGTACATCACCCGCCCGATCACCACCGGATCGATCTCGCTGTAGTGGTTGGGCGCGAAGACGAACGCACCGTGCTTCGGCAGCTTGTCGCCGTCGATGATCACGTAGCGGGCGAGGAACTCCATCGGCGGAATCAACAGCACCGCCAGCAGGCGGAAGATCGCTATCTTCTCCGACTTGTGGTGGTCCGGCTTCTGGCGCTCCGGCGCTGTCTCTCGCGGCACTGCCGAGTTATCCCTCGAAGACAAAGTCGGCCCCGAGCACCTCGAGCTTGTCGATGAAGTGCTCATAGCCGCGGCTGATGATGCCCACGTTGCTGACGGTCGACACTCCCTCGGCGCTGAGCGCCGCGATGAGGTAGCTGAACCCGCCGCGAAGGTCGGGCACGCGCACGTTCGCTCCGTGCAGCTTCGTCGGCCCGGTGATCACGGCCGCCTGCTCGAAGTCGCGCCGGGCGACCCTGCGGGGGTGGTCGGGCAGACCCTCCTTGTGCACGACGATGTTCGCGCCCATCTCGTTGAGGGCATCCGTGAATCCGAAGCGGTCCTCGTACACCGTCTCGTGCACGTAGGAGATGCCCGTCGCCTGGGTGAGGGCCACGATGAGCGGCTGCTGCCAGTCCGTCATGAATCCGGGATGCACATCGGTCTCGATCGTCACCGGCTTGAGGTCGCCCTCCGGACGGTAGAAGCGGATGCCGTCGTCTTCCACGTCGAACGCGCCGCCCACCTTGCGGAAGACGTTGAGGAAGGTCATCATCTCCACCTGGCGAGCGCCCTCGACGAAGATGTCTCCCTTGGTCACGAGCGCGGCGGCGGCCCAGCTCGCGACCTCGTTGCGGTCGAACAGCGCCGTGTGCTTGTAGCCGACGAGGCGGTCGACGCCCTCGATCAGGATCACGCGGTTGGGCTCCACCGAGATGATGGCGCCCATCTTCTGCAGGATGGCGATGAGATCCATGATCTCCGGCTCGATCGCCGCGTTCTTGAGCTCCGTCGTTCCCGTGGCCCGCACGGCGGTGAGCAGAACCTGCTCGGTCGCGCCGACGCTGGGGTACGGCAGGGTGATGTTCGCGCCCTTGAGTCCATCGGGGGCGGTGATGTAGATGCCCTCGAAGCTCTTGTCGACCACGGCACCGAAGGCGCGCAGCGCGTCGAGGTGGAAGTCGATCGGACGGTCGCCGATGCGGCAGCCACCGAGGTCCGGGATGCGCGCCTCACCGAGGCGGTGCAGCAGCGGACCGCAGAACAGGATCGGGATGCGGCTCGAGCCGGCGTGCGCATCGATCTCCGCGAAGTGGGCGCGCTCGACATTGCTCGTGTCGAACTGCAGCTCGCCGGGCAGGGTGCTCGTCACGACGACGCCGTACACCTTGAGCAGGCCGCGCACGACCTCGACATCGCTGATGTCCGGCACGTCGCGCAGCACGCTCGGCGTCTCACCGAGCAGCGCGGCCACCATGGCCTTCGTCGCGAGGTTCTTCGCCCCCCGCACGCGGATGCGACCCTTGAGAGGATTCCCTCCGGTAATCACGATCTGGTCGGACTTCAAGCCCACTCGTTCGCCAGCCTTCTGGGCATCCTTCACAAGGGAGTTCACTCAATCACCTACTGCCTGTTGTACGGGTATAGTGCGCGGTCGCCAGGTCTCCCTGGCGAGCTCGAACCGTGTGATCTGCGCCTCATCGCGCAGCGTAAGGCCTATGTCATCAAGGCCTTCAAGGAGCCGCCACCTAGTGTAATCATCGATTACGAAAGGAGCGGTCATCTCGCCGATCGTGACCGTCTTGGACACGAGATCCACCGACGCCTCGATGCCCGGCTGGGCCTCGATCGCCGCCCAGATCTTCTCGACGTCCTCTTCGCTGATCTCGCCGGCGAGGAGGCCCTGCTTTCCCGCGTTCCCGCGGAAGATGTCGCCGAATCTCGGGCTGAGCACGGCGTGGAAGCCGTAGTCGCGCAGTGCCCAGACGGCGTGCTCCCGGCTCGATCCTGTACCGAAGTCCGGGCCGGCGATAAGCACGCGGGCGCCGGCGAATTCCGGCCGGTTCAGCACGAAGTCCGGGTCCTGGCGCCACGCGTAGAAGAGCGCGTCGTCGAAGCCGGTCTTCGTCACTCGCTTGAGGAAGACGGCGGGGATGATCTGGTCGGTGTCGACGTTCGCGCGTTCGAGCGGCACGGCGACGCCGGTGACCACGGAGACCTTGTCCATCAGGCGTTCACCCCTTCCGAAGTGGAGTTCGCCGTGACACCGAGGTCCCACGGGCTGGAGAGAGTGCCGCGGATGGCGGTCGCCGCGGCGACGAGCGGCGAGACGAGGTGGGTGCGCCCGCCCTTGCCCTGGCGACCCTCGAAGTTGCGGTTGGAGGTGGAGGCGCATCTCTCGCCCGGCGCGAGCTGGTCGGGATTCATCCCGAGGCACATCGAGCAGCCGGCGAACCGCCACTCCGCCCCGAAGTCCTTCACGATCTGGTCGATGCCCTCGGCCTCGGCCTCGATCCGCACCCGGGCGCTGCCGGGCACGACCATGACGCGCACGCCATCCGCCTTCTTCTGGCCCTTGATCACCGAGGCGAAGGCGCGAAGGTCTTCGATGCGGCTGTTGGTGCATGACCCCATGAACACGGCGTCCACCCGGATGTCCTTGAGCGGGGTGCCCGCCTCGAGGTCCATGTATTCGAGGGCGCGCTCGGCCGAGGATCGCTCGTTCGGATCGGCGATGACGGAGGGGTCTGGCACGCTTCCGCTGAGCGACGCGCCCTGACCGGGATTCGTTCCCCAGGTGACGAATGGTTCGAGCTCGTTCGCGTCGAGGAACACCTCGGCGTCGAACACGGCGTCGACGTCGGTACCCAGGGTGTTCCAGTAGGCCACCGCGGCATCCCAGTCCTCGCCCGTCGGCGCGTGCGCCCGGCCCTTGAGGTAGTCGTAGGTCACCTGGTCCGGCGCGATCATGCCGGCCCGGGCCCCCGCCTCGATCGACATGTTGCAGACCGTCATCCGGCCCTCCATGGAGAGTGAGCGGATGGCGCTGCCGCGGAACTCGAGCACGTAGCCCTGTCCGCCGCCGGTTCCGATCTGCGCGATCACCGCGAGGATGATGTCCTTGGCCGTCACCCCGGGGCGAAGCTCGCCCTCGACGGTGATCGCCATCGTCTTGAACGGGGTGAGTGGCAGGGTCTGCGTGGCGAGCACGTGCTCGACCTCGCTCGTGCCGATGCCGAACGCCATCGCGCCGAACGCCCCGTGGGTCGAGGTGTGCGAGTCGCCGCAGACCACGGTGATGCCCGGCATCGTGAGGCCGAGCTGCGGACCGACGACGTGCACGATGCCCTGCTCGATGTCGCCGAGTGGATGCAGCCGCACGCCGAACTCCGCGCAGTTGTTGCGCAACGTCTGGATCTGGGTGCGGCTCGTGAGGTCGGCGATCGGCTTGTCGATGTCGAGGGTCGGGGTGTTGTGGTCTTCCGTCGCGATCGTCAGGTCCGGGCGGCGAACCGGCCGGCCGGCGAGGCGAAGGCCGTCGAAGGCCTGCGGGCTCGTGACCTCGTGCACCAGGTGCAGGTCGATGTAGATGAGGTCGGGGCTGCCCGCTTCGCCCTTGACGACGAGATGGTCGTCCCAGACTTTCTCGGCCAGTGTGCGGGGCACTGCCGGGGCTACATGGTTCATTGTGGTGCGCTCTCCTCTACCAAACGGTGGTCAGCCAGCGGCGCTAATGCCAGCACCAGACCCCGCGACGCAACACACCGCGACGAGGGGGAGGCCTGAAAGCTAGGACCCGTCGCGGCCACGAAGGAGAAGCAGACCGAACAACATCCAGACAGGCTAACACCGATTCTGGGGAGTTTAAGGAGGAGGCGTCACGCGCCGCGCTGCACCCGGATCACGTAGTCGCCGAGCTCGAGATCGGCGCCCGCCGGCACCCGGGTCCTCGATCCCGGCGGCACGTCCACCTCGGCGCCGCCCGGCTCGGTGATGAACACTCCATTGGTGGACCGGAGGTCGTGCGCCCACAGGCCGTGCTCGTCGATCTCGAGCAGGGCGTGCGTCTTGGACACGGTCCTGGCCGGGTCGACCACCGCGAGGAGCTCGGCGGTCGGCCGATCCGGCGTGCGCGACGGGTCACGCCCGATGAACACCGCCGAGTCGATGGCGACGGTCGTGCCCCCGGGCAATTGGAGGGTCCAGCCGGCACTCGGGGCATCCGGCAGCACCTCGTCGACCGGATCGGAGGCCGGGGCGGGCGTGGCCACCGGAAAACCCGGCGCCGCTGGGAAGAACACGATGTCGTCGGTGGGCCTCTCCACCGCTCGGCTGGGCCGCTGCGCGTCGATGCGGAAGGTCGCCGAGTCGACGATGCCCGGCGGAAGGCTGATGAACTCGTCCGGTTCGGCCGGCGACACGGCCGGCGCGGGCTTCTCGCTCGCCGGGGCCGGCACGAGTCCGGGCGGGGGAACGATCAAAAAGGGGTTCGTTTCGCCGGTCGTCATGGTGCTCTCCTCCCCCGCGATGCCTAGGCGAGCAATGCTAACGCACGAGAGTTTCGCTCCCTCGGCCGTGAGGGTCGAATCGGCATAGGCTGGACCCTGTCGCGCACCACAATCGCGCGACGCCCTCAGCCCACAAGGCCACACCAAGGAGAACTCACTTGACCCTCACGCAGCCATCGCCGTCGCTGGATGCCCTCGCAGCCATCCCGTTCACTCACGAACGAGTGCTCATCACCACGGGACCGCGTTCCGGCCTGATCATGAGCGTCGCCGTTCACTCCACCCGACTGGGCCAGGCCCTCGGCGGAGCGCGGGTGTGGCAGTACGACAACTGGACGGATGCCGTCGCCGACTCGCTGCGACTCTCCGCCGCCATGACCCTGAAGAACGCCGCCGCCGGCCTCAACCGCGGCGGGGGCAAGTCCGTGATCTACCTCCCCGTGGGCACGGTGCTCACCGACGAGCAGAAGCGCGATGCGATGCTCGACCTGGGCGACGCGATCGAGAGCCTCGGCGGCGCATACATGACCGCGGAAGACGTGGGAACGAGCGCCGAGCTCATGGCGATCGTCGCCGAGCGCACCGAGCATGTCTGCGGGCTGCCGGCCGACCAGGGCGGCGTCGGCGAGCCCGCGGATGCCACGGCCGCCGGCGTCTACGCCAGCATCGTCACGACCGTCGAGGCGCTGTTCGGCAGCCGCGAGATCGCCGGACGCCACATCGTGATCTCGGGCCTCGGCCAGGTCGGCGGCCGCCTCGCCACGGCGCTGTCCAGGGCCGGCGCGAAACTCACCGTCACCGACGTCAATCTGGCCAAGCAGGACTTCGCCCGCGAGATCGGGGCCACCTGGGTGGACGTCGCGGATGCGCTGCGGGTGCACGCCGACCTGCTGGTGCCGTGCGGCCTCGGCGGGGTGCTCACCTCGAGCGTGATCAGCGAACTCAACGTGCTCGGCGTCGTCGGCGCGGCCAACAACCAGCTCGCCCGGCGCGAGGGCGCCTCCGAGCTCGCGGCCCGCGGCATCCTCTGGGCCCCCGATTTCGTGGTGAACGCGGGAGGCGTGGTCTATCTCGACGTCGCCTCGCAGCCGAACGCCGACCTCGCCGCCATCTCGGCTCGGGTCGACGCGATCGGGGACACGGTCGCGACGATCTTCGCCGACGCGCGCGACCAGGGCATCACGACGCTGGAGGCCGCCGAGAGGCTCGCCATGGCGCGGCTCGACGCCGGTCGGTAGGCCGCGCACCGCGCGTGCGGCGCAGGCGGTACCGGCTGATCCAGCGTCGGGTGCCGGTGAGCGCCGCACGCGCCGCCGCGACGGCGGCCAGCGCCTCCGTCCACACCCGGTCGCTGCGCTCCGGTTCGATCTCCTGGCCGGAGAACACCGCGTCGTCGGCCTCGAGGGCGATGCCGCGCAGTCCCGACGCAGAACCGTCCGCCTGCTGGCTCGCCAACTCCGCGGCGACCATGGTCCTGGTCGAGTTCTTCGGCGGGGTGAAGCCGAGCTCGGCGTAGCCGTCCACGAGTTCGTCCCACGCGCCGGCCATCTGCGCATCCACCGTCGCCGCCTCGCGCCGACGACGCCGGCGGCGGTTCTTGAGGCCCGCGACGACGAGCACCGGGCCGAAGATCAGCGCGGCCGGGATCAGCAGGCCGAGGCCGAGCGCCACGGCCCAGGCGGGCAGGAGGAACGGGGCGTTCTTGTCCTTCGACTTCGAGTCGTCGATCTTCACCGGGGTGAGCAGCTGGTCGTCGTGCTTCTCCGAGCGCGGGGGCTGCCGCACCTGCGGCTGCGGCTCGCTCTGCGGCTGCGGCGTCTGGTCCTGCGGGATGTCGGTCTCCTTGGGCGTGGCGTTATAGGCCACCCAGCCCACTCCGGTGAACGCCACCTCCACCCACGCGGTGACGTCGTTGCCCGTCACCGTCACCGCCTTCTGCCCGTCCGCGATCTTCGGGGCGAAGCCCATCACGACCCGCGCCGGAAAGCCGAGGCTCCTGGCCATGAGCGCGAACGCCGAGGCGTACTGCTCCTGGTCGCCCACCATCTGGCTGCGCTGCAGCAGGTCGCTCACCCGGTCGGCGCCGTGCCCGGCCCGGGAGGCGACGGTGTCCGACGCCCGGCCATGGCTGAGGTAGCCGGTGTCCACGAGCTTGCGGCGGATCGCCTCGAGCTGCGCGGCGGGCGTGGTCGCCTTGCCGGCAAAGTCCTGCGCCTTGGACGTCACCACGTCCGGGCTCGCCGTCACCGGCGGCAGTTCGACGCTCGCGATCGTGGCCTTGGCGAGGTCGGCGGTGGAGAGCACCCGCTGCAGGGTCGCGTTCATCACGTAGCGGTCGCCGGCCTTGAGCCCGGTCGTGAGCACGGCCGAGCCCGTCACGTCGTTGTAGCGCAGGCTGTCGCCGCTTCCCTTCGCGGAACCGCCCGTGAAGTCGAGCGAGGTGGGGTAGCCCACGCTCGGCAGCCAGACATCCCGATACTTCTCGATCGTGAAGGTCACGTTGCGGCGGGTGTCCGGGGTGATGAACGTCTGCTTCGGCAGTTTGCGGCCGACGAGGCTGAAGGAGCCGGAGCCGTTCGTGCTCGATTCCGGACCCGTCACCGTCCAGAGCTTGCCGGTGAACGAGTCGAGGGTGGCGAGCCGGATGGTGTCGCCCTTCCTCAGGCCGCTCACCGTGAACAGGTCCTGCTTCTCGGCCGCCTTCGTGTAGTGCCGGAAGCCGGAGAGCGGGCTCGGGTACTGCAGGGGGTCGAAGGGCGGCGTGATCTCATCCCGCAGCACGAAGCGTTCGTCGTTCGCCGGCGCGATGACGAGGCCCGCTCCCCCGCCCACGATGAGGGCTCCGGCCACGAGCACCGCAGTTCCGGCAAGCTTGCGGTTGCGCAGGCGTCTCGCCCCGGCAGGCGCCACCACGGCGCCGTTCGGCCGGCGCCAGCCGAGCCAGACGAGGGCGATCACGGCGAACGCCGCCCCGCGCACGCCGGCCTGGTACGGCTCGTCCGTGCCGATGAGGATGCCGGCGAGGTAGATCGCAATCGGCCCGATCAGCGCGACGCCGAACCGCCACGCCGTGCGCGGGCGGGACGTGAGCCACCGGGTCGCGAGGGTCGTCGCGACGAGGGCCACGATCCAGGTCGCGACGTACGGCACCACGGCGATGTATTGCGGCGCGCCGACCGGGGTGCGCAGGGTGACGATGTCGGCCCAACCGTAGACCGCACCGATGGCGAGACTCGCGAGGGACTGCAGGGTCGGCAGCACGAGCAGCACGGCCTGCGACTGCACGGCGAGCGCGGTGCCGAACAGGAAGTAGGCGAGCACCGCCACGAGCGCGGTGGCGACGGCGTTGAGCCGGAACACCGAGGTGAGGATGCCGGTGGCGGCCCCCACGGCGAGGCCGCCGACGCCGGCGAGCAGGAAGCTGTAGCCGCCGAACGACGGCTCGAAGCCGATGATCCCGAGCATCGCGAGGGTGAGGAGCACGGCGATGTCGACCCACGTTCGCCCGGTCACCCGTCGGATGCTGTCGGGCCGGGTCGTGGTGGGCTCGGCGCTCATTCGGCGATCCTTCGCACGAGCTGCGAGAGGTCACGCAGCGCGCCGACCGTGACGAGGGAGAGACCGGCCACGGACGAGATCTTCGGTTCGGCGCCGAGGGAGACATGGAAGGCCACCTGATTGGTGTCCTGGCCGAAGAGCGACTCGACGCTGCGGTACTCGGCGGTGGACATGTTCGAGCCGCCGATCGTCATCACGACGCTCGGCGCCGGCAGCCTCTTGGTGCGTTCGCGGGCGAAGTCCCGCACGCTCGGAAACACCCGGCCGACCGGTTCGATGCGGCAGGAGGCATCCATCATGGAGGTGACGCTCTGGGTGCGCCAGGTGCCTGAGTCGCTCACGACGTTCATCTGCGTGTCGTCCAGGATCACCTGGGCGGCGATCGAGGCGGTGATCGAGATCGCGAGCTCGAACTCCTCGTCCGAGGCGTAGAGGTCCGAGCGCGTGGCGAGGATCATCGTGAGCTGGGAGCGGCGGGTCTCCTCGAACTGACGCACCATGAGCTGGCCGACGCGTGCCGAGGTGCGCCAGTGCACGTAGCGCCGGTCGTCGCCCGGCACGTACGGCCGCAGGGCGTGAAAGGCGATGTCGCTGGATGTGATCTTCTTCGAGACCTGGCCCTCGAGATCCTTCACCAGCCCCGCCGCCGACGGCACGAGACGCACGGTGAGCGGATGCACGAACAGGTCCACCGGGTCGGTCCAGCGGACCGCGCGGCGCAGCAGGCCGAGCTGGTCGCCCCGCACCGATTCGGCCGGACCGGCCACGATCACGGCCCGGCGGTTGGTGGGCACGGCGAAGAGCTCCTCGTGCTCCTCCTTCGGCTTCATGGAAGGCAGCTGGAACTCGGCGAGACCGCGGCCCACCGGCAGCTCCATGCGCGTGGGGGTGAGCGCGCGCGTTCCGGTGTTGGTCACGAGCATCCGCCCCATCGCGCGGTCGCCCACCACCACGCGGCGCGGGTTGAGCTCGATGAACACGCCATACGACGACCGGCCGAACAGGAAGAGGGTGCCGATCAGCAGGGCGGCGAGCAGCACCGCGCCGAGATAGCTGAACTCCTGCCAGCCGAACACGAGGCTGAGCACGATGGAGAGGGCGGCGACCACGAGCACCAGCCAGCCGGAGCCGGTCACCGTCGCGAGCACCGGCCCAACGGCACGCGCGACGGCGACGCGCGCCGGGCGCGACCGTTCGGCGAGCGCGGCGAAGAAGTCGCGCACCCGGCGCGTCTTCAGCACCCGGCTCTGCCTCGGGATCGGTGTCGTCGTCATGCCGCTGCGATCAGGCCGCTCGGTAGGTGGGCGGGGTGATGTCCACGAGGATGCGGGTGATGATGTCCTCGGCCTTGACCCCGGCGAACTCCGACTCCGGGTCGATGATCACGCGGTGGGCGAGCACTGGCACGGCCAGGTCGCGCACGTCGTCGGGGGTGGCGTAGGTGCGTCCCTGCGCGATCGCCCAGGTCTTGATCGCCCGGGCGAGCGCCATCGCGCCGCGCATGCTCACGCCGAGCGCCACGTCGCGGTGGGTGCGGGTGGCATCCACGATGTCGCTGAGGTACTGCATCACCGACTCGTCGACGAACACCTCGGAGGCGAGCGCGGCCATAGCCACGATCGAGTCCGGCTTGATGATGGGCGAGACGAGGGAGGCGCGCGCCCGGGTCGTCACATCCATCAGCAGGGCGACCGCGGTCTTGGTGTCCGGGTAGCCGAGGGAGGTCTTGATCAGGAACCGGTCGAGCTGCGCCTCGGGGAGCTTGTACGTTCCGGCCTGCTCCACCGGGTTCTGGGTGGCGATCACCATGAAGGGCGCCCCCACGGCGTGGCCCTCGCCGTCGATCGTGACGATGCCCTCCTCCATCACCTCGAGCAGCGCGCTCTGGGTCTTCGGGCTCGCCCGGTTGATCTCGTCGGCCAGCACGATCGACGCGAAGATCGGCCCGGGGTGGAACTCGAACTTGCCCTTGCCCTGGTCGTAGATCTGCACGCCGGTGACGTCGGACGGCAGCAGGTCGGGCGTGAACTGGATGCGCGAGGTCGAGCCGTCGAGCGTGTTCGCCAGCGCCTTCGCGAGCACGGTCTTGCCGGTACCCGGAAAGTCCTCGAGCAGCACGTGGCCGTCGGAGATGAGCGCAGTGAGCACGAGGCGGATCACATGGTCCTTGCCCATGATCGCCTTGTCGACGTTGGAGATGAGCTTCTGGAAGGCGTCGGCGAACCACGCCGACTGCTCCTGGGTTACTGGCACGTGCTCCCTTTCAATCGAATCGCTAGAAGTTGAAGTTGACGGTGTTGCTCTTCACACCGTCGACAGTCACGTAGGTTCCGGAGAATCCGCAGAACTTGGTGCTGAGGTAGGTGTTGCCCGAGAAGGTGTCCGAGCCGAACGCGCCCTGGCAGTAGAAGCTGATGGTGTGCGAGTTGTTGACGAAGTTGTGCAGCGTCACGTCGTATTTGTGGCAGTTACCGGAGCAGCTGCCGCCCTGACCGGACTGCCCCTGCGGGTCGGCCTTCAGCTCCACCGAGGGGTTGGCCGGCTTCACCTTGATGTTTGCGGACGCAGTGCCGGCAGCGCCGTTGCCCGCATTGTTGCGCGCGTAGACGGAGATCGAGTGCGATCCGGCGCCCAGCCCGCCCTTCGAAATACTCGTCGACGTTGTCGCGACTGCGCCGCCCCCGTCGATCGAGTAGACGTATTCCATGTTGTCGGTCACCGCGGGGCCACCACCAGGCGAGTTCCAGTCGAAGCGGATGCTTCCCGGGTCGGTGTCATCCACCACGGTCGCGCTCGGGTTGATCTTGCCGGGCACGGTCTGGTTCTGGATCTGCACGGTGTTGGAGGTGCCGGTGCCACCGGTCTTTCCGCCGGTGTTCTGGGCCGACACCGTGAAGCTGTAGCTGCCGGCGGGCAGGCCAGAAACCGGGGCCGAGCTCGTGCCGGTGGTGGTGCCCGTCGCACCGTTGCTCGCTCGCCAGGTGTAGACGGTCGATCCGCCTCCGCTGGTGACCGCCGCCCAGGTGGCCCGGATGCTCCCGGTCGGCGCCCACGGACTCGAGACCGTGGCGGTCACGGTCGGCATTCCGGGCGTGCCGTACGGCGTGATCGGGTCGCTCTCGACCGACCACTGGCCGGCCCCGCGAGCATTGATGGCGCGGGCCGAGAAGGTGTACGGCGTTCCATTCTGGAGGCCGGAGATTGTGCAGTCGGCGCCCGCGGTGCAGTTCGCGGTCGCGCCCCCAGGGCTCGTCTTCACGTCGTAGGACGTGATGGGCTTGCCGTTGGTCGCCGGGGCGATGAACCGCCAGGTGGCGTTTCCGTCCCCGCCGATCGCGGACGTGCCGGTGGGCTTCGCCACCTGGTCCGGCACGTCGCTCACGGTGAGCGTGATGGTGCCGTTGACGCGGCGGTCCTTGTCCTGGGTGCTGTCCTCCACGGTGTAGACCACCACCACATCCCCACTCTTGAGAGCGGGGCTCGGCGCGATCTTCACGGAGTCCTTGGTGAAGGAGATGGTGGCCGGCTGGCCGGTGTTCTGCACCTTCGCATCCACCACGGTGAGCGCCTCGCCGGTGGTCTGGAACGGGTTCGAGTCGTTGGCGAGCGGATGCACGACCGTCGCCGGGTCCCCGCGCTTGGCCTCGAGCTTGTCGTCGACCGCGACCGCGAGCGGCCGGGTGGAGCCCACGACTGTCACCTTGATGGTGCCCTGAACGGTGAACTTGTCCCAGCGCAGCGTCACGCCAAGGGTGCCGGTCGTGCCCTTGGGCGTGTTCCGCGGGGTGGTGATGGTGAGCTGGGAGCCGTTGAGGCTCGGCACGATCTTGGAGCTGCCGCCCGTGATGTTCGAGTAGGTGACCTCGCTGAGGATCTGCGGGTTCGGCTGCGCGGTCGAGGCGCGCAGGTCGATGGTGGTCGACTCGCCCACTTCCACCTGGGTCTCCGGAGCGGTGAACTCGGGCGGGGTGTCGCGGAACTGCGGGTCCCCCACCACGATGTTGAGGCGCAGGTTGGCCTTGTTGCCCTTCGGGTCGTTGAGGGACGCGCCATCCGTCACCGTGAAGTTGATGGATGCCGGCCCCCGGTAATCCTTCGCGGGGGTGAACTTGAGCGTGTCCTTGTCCACGTAGACGCGGTCGCCGTTGGACTGCAGGGCGCTCACCGTCTTCTCGTCGGTGATCCAGGCATCCCGGCCGGACGGCACCTTCAGGATGTCCTTGAGGTCCCAGCTCCTGGTCTCGTTCATCGAGACGTACTGCACCGGCAGGTTCGGGTCGATCACGGGCGGGTCGGCGAAGCTGTCGGAGACCGCGGCCGGAACGAGGATGAACCCCATCGCGCTGAGCTTGTCCTGCGCGTTCGTGACCCGGTAGGCGATCGCCATGCGTTGCTTGCCCGGCGTCACCTCCACCCGGCCCGGGGTGGCGAGGGCGCCGGCCGCGTCGGCGTTGGGCCCCTCGAAGGTGACCTTGAGGTCGTTGGTCTCGCCGGAGGGGTTGTAGGCGTAGGTGGGGAACAGGTTGATCTTCACCGACTTCTTGCCGGCGATGTCCTTCGTCTTGATCGCGTAATCGCCGGCGACGGGCGGCAGGATGGGCGCGTCCTTCGTCACCTTCACCAGCACGTAGCTCATCACCGAGCCGCCCCGGTCGTTGGTGAGCTGGTAGCGCAGCGAGAACGACTGCTCCTCCTGCGGCGCCTTCACCACGAGGTAGCGGCCGTCCACGACCTTGGCGTCGATGCCCTTCGGCACGTCGACGAGCTTCTTGGACACCTTGATCGTGGCGCCCTGCGGGTCGGAGTCGTTGGCGAGCAGGTCGGCCTGGGCGAGACGGCCCGGGCGGATCGACAGGTTGTCCGGCACGGCGGAGGGCAGCGCCAGCTGCGCGGGCGCGGGGATCACCCCGATACTCACCTCGCCGTTTCCGGTCGCGCCGAACGCGTCGTAGACCTGGTAGCTGAACTCGTCGGTGCCAGTCGACGTCTTCGAGGACTGGTAGATGAAGTAGTTGGTGCCGACCGTCGTCACGGCGCCGAGGGTGGGGTTGGTCGGGAAGCTCAGCAGCTGGGCCGAGTCGCCGTCCGGGTCGATGCCGTCGAGCGGCACATCCACGCGGATGCTGCCGCCGGCGAGCACCCGACCGACCAGCGGCGTCGGAATGGGGTCGCGGTTGTTCTTCTCGTCGAGCGGGGTCACGGTGAAGGTCACGCTGGCGGTGGCCGACTCGCCGAACGGGTCCACCACGCGGTAGTCCACGCGGTACTCGCCTGGCGCGGTCGGCGCCTGGTAGCGCACCGTGTTCCTGTCCACGAAGGCGATGCCCGCGGTCGGCGGCGTCACCAGCTTCTTGTCGAGCGTCATCGGGGCGTCATCGGGGTGGAAGTCGTTCTTCAGCACGTCCACGGTCACGATGTCGCCCGCGCGCACCTTAGCCACGTCGTTCGCCGCGACGGGCGGCTGGTGTTTGGTGAGGGGAGGCACCGGCACCACGGTGACCCCGGCGGTGGCCGTGCCGAACCCGTCGGAGATCGTGTAGCTGAAGTTGACCTGGTCGGTGAGCGCCGCCGGCGAGGTGACCCGCACCTGGCTGTTGCCCAGGAGCTCCACGACGAGGCCCTTGGCCTTCGCCGCCGGGTCGACGGCCACGGACTGCACGGCCAGCACGCGTCCGCTCGGACTCACGTCGTTCGCGAGCACAGCGACGGTGGCCGGCTGGTCTCCGCGCAGGTACGCCGTGTCCTTCACCGCGACGGGCGGAAGCTTGTCGTCGGAGGGCTTGTCCTGTACGTCCACCCGCACCAGGCCCACGCTCGTCCTGTCCCCGGCGCCGAGGGTGTACTTGAGGTAATAGATGCCCGGCTTTCCCGAACTGAAGTGGATGGTGCCGCGCTCGGTGTTGAACGAGGCGACCGCGCCGCCGGTCGCGTCCTGCATGCCGATCAGGGAGAGCTGGGCACCGGAGGGCGAGAGGTCGTTCGCGAGCGGCTCGACCACCGTGGATTCGTTGGTGAAGGTGGTCGCGAAGTCGGGCGTGCCGATGGGGTCGAGCGAGCCGGTGGGCTGTACGTCCACGGTGAGCGTGCCGGTGACCGGCGCGCCGTGCCCGTCGCTGACCTGGAAGGAGACCTCCTTCTTGCCGAGCTCGGAGGTCTGGTGGGTGAACGTGATGAAGCCGTCCGGGGTGAACCGCACGAGGTCGCCGGACTTCGGGGAGGCGCCGATCAGGTAGAGGTCGTCGCCGTCCGGGTCCTTCCAGTCGGCGAGCACGTTGTAGCTCACCGTCTGGTTCGCCTCGACGCTCACCCCCGCCTCGCGCACGGCGATGGGCAGTTGGTTGCTGCCGGTGGGCACGACCCGCGCGGTCACCGACGCCTGCGCCGTGCCGCCGCGGCCGTCATCCACGGTGTAGCCGAAACTTATCGACCCGACGAATCCCTCGGCCGGGGTGAACTGCAGCGCACGGCCGCCGTCGATCGGATCGAGACGCCCGGTGCCGTCCGCGATCCTGTCGTGGGCCGAGATGACGAGCACGTCGCCGTCGGGATCCGAGTCGTTGTCGAGCAGGGAGAGGATTGTGGTTCGGCCGGGCCGGATGCCGTAGGCGTCGTCCACGGCGGTCGGCGGCCGATTGGTGTCGGTGCGCTGCGCAAGCGTGTCCTTGAACGACTGGGTCGCCGACTTCTTGTCGCCGGTCTCCTGGGTGTGCTTCTCCTCCGGAGGCGTCACATCCGTCCAGTTCTCCACCAGGCGCATGTTCTCGCTCACGACCCAGGTATTGCCGTTCGTGAGGTCGTTGAGCACGATCACCGAGCGGTTGACCCGGAACTCGAGCGAGTTGCCCTGGGTCGGCTGCTCGATGTCCTGGCGCTCGGCCTTCTTTCCGTCGCAGGCCAGCAGGTACTTCTGCGCGCTCGCCCAGGCCCCGTGGGCACAGCCGTCCAGGAAGACCGGAGCCGCCACCTGCGCGGCCTTCGTCGCCGGCGAGCTCAGGCCTGCCGAGACGGTGTGCACGGCTCCCGAGCCGAGGTCCACCTCGAGCAGCGAGTCGCCGGTCGCCACGACGGCATACGGGGAGTCGAGGCCCACCTGCTGCAGCCGCAGCCCCTTCGAGGGGAGCTTGTGGGCACGACCGTCCTCCGTCACGACACTGTTCGTGGACTGGTCGAACACCACGGCCCTGTCGCCGACCGCGGAGAGTTGGAAGGCGCCGACCGCGGGGAACGGCTTCGCCTGCGGGGTGTCGGCGAGGGTCGGGATGCGGAAGATCGACTTGCGCGACGGCGAGACCGCGATGACCGCTCCCGCGCGGGTGACCACGGCATGGGCATCCGCCCCCAGCTTGAGCACCGGCGGCGCCGAGACGTAGTTGAACCGCAGGTCGCCGACCGCGGAGACGAGCCACAGCTCGCCCCTGGGCGAGGTGATCGCGAGGGTCGTGCCGCCGTACGACACCTCAGAGCCCTTGGGCACGTCGATCGCCGAGGTCACCGTGGTGGACGCCGGGTTGACCGACTCGATCTTGCCGGCCGTCGGGTCGTACATGAAGAGGGTGTCGCCGTCCTGCAGAACCGTGAAGTCGGCACTCGAGGCGACGACCGAGCCGTTGAGCTCGTCGATCTGCCGGTTGAGCCGCCCGCCGAGCAGCTGCTCGCCGTTGGTCACCCAGACGTCGCGGGAGGTCAGCTCGACGTCGGAGACGGGGAAGCCGGGGTGCAGGGCCGCGATGGTGAGCGGCACGCCGGCGATCACCGCGATCACGAGCGCGGACGCGATGGTCTTGCGCGTTCGGATCCATTTCAGCACCGCACGCATGCGCTGGACCCCCGGGATTTGACGAACCATGGCGGCGGGACGCCTCACCCCTCGACGCGGCTCCACCGTGCAAACAACCTAACACGAGCGTCTTTTCAAGAATGACCCGCGGCATGGGTAGAACTACCCATCGGCCCCGTCGGTGGCCGCCGTCAGCTCCCGGTCGTTCTTGTCGAGCAGGTAGAGGTCGTCCTGGCTGATCAGCCGGGTGGCCACGGCGTATTCGACGAGCCTCAGCCGACGGTTGGTGGCGAGGTTCCCCTTTCCTCCGCGCAGCCCCTGCACTCCCACCTTGTCGAGCTTGTCGCACACGTTGTCGAGCTTGCGGTTGAAGGTCGTCATCGACCAGTGCAGGCGGGCGGCCGCCTCGGCGGAAGAGGGGATCTCGCCCCGGCCCGGGGACGACTGGCGAAGGATGTGCTCGGCGAGCGACACGATCAGCAGCCGCTGCGTGCTGGTGAGCGGGATCGGCTCGATCGTGGTCGACCCGCCGGATCCGGCCATCGCGGCTGAGGTGTTGTAGTAGTCCTCGGCGGAGTGGATGGTGAACTCGTAGGTCGTTGATCCCGCCGAGAAGAGCACCTGCATCTGCGGGAACACGATGGGCAGGCGCGCGCCGGGGGCGAGCCAGGCCTGCACCTGGCCGGTCGCATCCGTCACGGTCGCCGAGAGCAGGTTGCCCACGTTCGCGAGCCACCACATGCCGAAGTCCTCGTAGATGCGCAGGAAGCGGCGATGCAGGTAGGGGTTGTCGTCGATCACGAGGTCGGACTCGCACCCGATGTGGAAGTCGCTCGGATGCTCGACCTCGTACCATTCACCGCAGAATTCGATCTTCAGGGGCTTCATTTCGGATAACACGTGTCCAGGGGGTCGCCGGTCTGCCCGTCGCGCTGGATGCGCACCTCGATGCACACGGTCGCGGGGGCGGTGTAGTCCTTCACGGTGAGGGCGCCGGAGGAGGTCTGCTGGGTCGGTTCGCTCGAACCCCGGTCGCTGCGGCGCCAGAGAAAGGTGTCGCCGGGCTTCGCCGCGGCGTTCTTCACCGTGAACACGAGGGTCGATCCCAGCGGCGCCGCCGAGACGAGGGTCGGGGCGGGCACCGACGCGACGACGGCCGAACCGGTGCCGCCGGGCTTCGCGGTGGGTCGTGCCTCCCCGCCGGGCGCGCCGCCGGAGAGCACGAGGCCGAGCGTGACGGCCACGGCGATGAGCACCGCCGCGGCGCTGGTCGACCAGACGACTATGCGATTGCGACGCGAGACCCGCGGGGGTTCCTCGATGGTCTGCTCGGCCGGCGCCTCCGCGACCGCCGTCGCCGCACGCTGGCGAAGCACGGTCTGCTCCGAGATTCGGTCGGCCGGCTGGGCATCCACCCGCTGGGCCCCGCGCACCTGGGTCTCGTCGGAACCTGCCGTCGCGGGCTGGGCGATCGGCACGGGTGCCGGCTGGGCCTCGATCGTCGAGACGCCGCGGGCACGCGTCTCGTCCGCTGCATCCCCCTCGGCCTCGCGGTCCGGGGCGTCGATGAAGAGGTTCGGCACGTCGATGGTGGTGGGCGCGTAGCCCAGCTCGAGTTCCACCCGCTGCAGGGCGCGGGCGAAGTCCACCGCGGTCGAGAATCGGTCGCCCCGGTCGGACGCCATCCCCTTCTGCAGCACGGCGACGAGGGAGCGGGGCAGGTCGTCCCGGGGCATCGGGGTGACCGCGCCGCGCTCGATGCGGCCGATGAGGTCGAGCGTGCCGTTGGATCGGCCGCGCACCTCGAACGGCGTCTGTCCGGCCAGGATCGTGTAGATCGTCGCCGCGAGCGAGAACACGTCGGATCTCACGTCGGGCGACGGGTCGTCGTCGAACATCTCGGGCGGCGACCACGGCACCGACATGCCGATGGACTGGCTGCCGGTGCCACCGGATGCGGTGTCGTGCAGCGCATCGGCGAGGGTTCCCGTGTGCACCGGAAGCAGCTCGTCGTCGACGGCGGACGAGATGCCGAAGTCGGTGAGGGCCGGCCAGCCGTAGTCGTTGGTGAGCACGTTTGCCGGCTTGATGTCGCGGTGCAGGATGCCGGCCGAGTGCGCGGTCGCGACCGCGCTCGAGAGGCGCACGCCGGTGCGCAGTGCGTCGGCGACGGCGAAGGTGCCCTCCTTGTACCGCTCGGCGAGGCTCGGCCCAGAGCAGTACTCCATCACGAAGTACGGCCGGTCGTCCGCGGCGACGTCGGCCTGGTAAATGGTGACGATGTACGGATGGGTCGAGAGCTGCGCCATGAGGTTCGCCTCGGCCACGAACGACGCGCGGGTGGCAGCGGTCAGGTCTTCGGTGAGCAGAACCTTCACTGCGACCCGCCGCTTGGGCAGCTTCTGTTCGTAGAGGAAGACGTCGCTGAAACCGCCGGAGCCGAGCACCTTCACGAAGGAGTAGCCGGGCAGTTCCGGCGGCTGGGAGGAGGCGCGGCGCATCAGTCTTCTTCCACCGTGAGCGTCACTCCGCCGCCGAGATCGATGACTGTGCCGACGATGACCGAGGTCGGCTCTCCGGCGCGCAGCTTCTGCGGCTCCTTGCCGGGCAGGAGAACCATGGTGCCGTTGCGGGAGTGCAGGTCGGTCACCACCACGGTGTCGCCCTCCACGGCCACCTGGGCGTGGTTGCGGGAGATGTCCTGGTCGGCGGTGTCCATCGTGATCAGGCGCGGCATCTGGCCGCCCGACACCTTGCTGACGCTCGGCGACCGCCCGACCAGGATCGGCTGGGTGAGCGCCTCGCGGGCGCCGGTGGAGAGCAGCAGCCAGAACGCCTGGAGCGGGGCGGGGGCGGGCGGAGCGCCCTTCGCCCGACGCTTCGAGCGGAGCCCGGCGATGTCCGCCGTGAGCACGGTGTGGCCGTCGTGGTCGCCGTCGGCGACGGGGGCATCCGGCGCGGCGTCCGACTCCTCGGGCTCGTCCGCCCGCACCGCGGCGTCCGCGACGTTGCGGAACACGGTGGCGCCGAAGAGGTAGTCGTAGCCGTCATCGGCCGCCACCTCCTGGGGGGCCTCCGGCGCGGGGTCGGGCAGCGCCACGATCGTCGCCCCCACGGACTCGGCGGTCTCCTGGTCTTCGGAATTCGCGGGCGCCTCGGTGACCGTCGCCTCCGTGACCGTCGCCTCGATGTCGACATCGGCGGTGACCGCCGCCGCCGTGGGCGCGGCCGTGCCGGTCGTTGCCTGACCGCTCGGCTTCTGCTGAGGAGGCGTCAGCGACGCCGTGAGTCCGGCGATCCAGGCGCTTCCTGCCTCGAAGGGCAGGGCCCCGGCGGGCGTCATCGGCACGGCGTCCGGCACGTCCAGGGCGAAGGCGACGACGCCGTCGAGGGCTCGCTCGACCCAGGTCGACACCCCCCGGCCGCTCACGACCTGATCGCCTCCGGCGCCGGTGACGGTGACGCTCGCCGACCCGCGCACGACGACACGGCATCCGCCGGTCGCATCCCATTCCAGGAGCACGAACGGCGGCGTCGCAGCGAGCCCGTCACGGGTGAGCAGGTCGAGCAGCAGTTGGAACCCATCGGACTCGGCGAGGCGGTCCCAGGCGAGGTCGATGACGGTCTTCTCCGGCGCACGGCCGATCGCCACCAGCCGCGTGCCGCGCACGACGGCCAGCCAGCCGCCCGACGACGCCTGTCGAATCCGCATGGTGCCCACGGTCATCCCCTCGGCCTGGTCTCTTCGAGAAATCTCGGCAGGCCGTGCCGGTCGATGGTGTCTTCGCTCGACCCCGGCCCCGACACGTTCGCCCCGACCAGCTCGGACTCCACGATGATCACGGTCACGTTGTCCGAACCACCGGCCGCGACGGCGGCGTTCGCGAGCCGCTCGGCGAGCGTCACCGGCAGTCCGTCCGATTCGCGTCGCTCCTCGGCGTCGTGAAAGACGATGATGCGCGCGATCTCGTCGTCGCCGAGCTCCTTGGTGAGGCCGTCGGAGCAGAGCAGGAAGGTCTGGTGGGGGCGGGCGGGCAGCAGCCACACGTCCGGGTCCACCTCGGTGTCCGCGCCGAGGGCCCTCGTCACGATGTTGCGTTCCGGATGCCGCTCCGCCTCGCGACGGGTGATCTGGCCCAGATCCACCAGCTCCTGCACCGCGGAGTGGTCGACACTCAGCTGGTGGAGCGTGCGGCCATCCCAGCTGTAGACCCGGGAGTCCCCCACGTTGAAGGCCATCCAGTGATAGTTGTCCGCGCCGCCCACGTCCACGAATGCGATGCCGGTGAGGGTCGTGCCGGAGAGGGCGCCGAACGAGTCAGTCTCGCCGGTCAGGGCGAGCACGTCGTCGTTCGCCCGCCGGATGGTGTCGAGCACGATGCCGGGGCGGGTCGGCCTGGTCCCGTCGAACGCCGCGGCGAACGCGGCGACGGCGGTCTGGCTGGCGCGGTCACCGAAGGCGTGACCGCCCATCCCGTCCGCGACCACGAAGATCGGAGCCGCGCTCAGGTAGCTGTCCTCGTTCACGCGGCGCACGGCTCCGCGATCGGAGTGGGCGGCGAATCGAAAACGTACCGTCACGCCGGCAAGCTCGAATTCCTGCCGGATTTCGATCGACATCCACCCCTCCCCCCATAGCAAAAGTCTGCTCATCACTCTATTGGCATGTTCACCGACCGCCGGCCGACCGTCAATGGGTAGGGGTGCCCACCTCGCGGCGCTTGTCGACCCGGATCTTGATGACGCTCGCGACCGTCGCGGCGGCCATCGACACCACGATCACGACGAGCGACGTCACGGTGTCGATCTCGGGAGCCCAGTCCACTCCCTTGCCGCCGTTGACGAAGGGCAGCTCGTTCGTGTGCAGGGCGTGGGAGACGAGCTTCACGCCGATGAAGGCGAGGATGAACGCGATCCCGTACTTGAGGTACACCAGTTTGTCGATGAGGTCACCGAGCAGGAAGTAGAGCTGGCGGAGCCCCATCAGGGCGAACACGTTCGCGGTGAACACGATGAACGGGCTCGTAGTGATGCCGAAGATGGCGGGGATTGAGTCGAGCGCGAAGACCAGGTCGGTGGTGCCGATGGCGAGGAACACCACGATGATCGGGGTGAAGATCTTCTTGCCGTCCACGACAGTGCGCAGCTTCGAACCATTGAATTCGTTGGAGATCGGGATCCTCTTGCGCAGGAAGCGGATGACGGCGCTCTCGCGTTCATCCATCTCCTCGCTGTTCAGGAACGCCTGCTGGAACGCCGTGAAGAGCAGGAAGGCGCCGAAGAGGTAGAAGATCCAGCTGAAGTTCTCGATGAGCTGGGCCCCCAGCAGAATGAAGATGCCGCGCAGCACGAGGGCGATGATGATGCCCACCATCAGCACCTCCTGCTGGAACTGCCTCGGCACCGAAAACCTCGCCATGATGATCACGAAGACGAAGAGGTTGTCCACGCTGAGGCTGTACTCGGTGAGCCAGCCGGCCAGGAACTGGCTCGCGTGTTCCGCGTCGGCGAAGACGAGCATGAGCACGGCGAAGATGAGGGCGAGCACCACGTAGAGCGCCACCCAGAGGCTCGACTCCTTGGTGGAGGGCACGTGCGGACGCAGGTAGGCGTGCACGAGGTCCGCGATGATGATCGCGATGATCACCACGAGGGATGTCGCCTCGAAGGCGAGCGGGAGTTCGAGGTGCATGGCGGGGGCCTTTCGTCGGGGTAGGCATGGGTCGCCTGATTCCCGAAAGTCTCTTCCGCGCCGTGAACGGCACCGCTGCAACCGGGCCGGCATCATCGGCGACCGTCTTGACGACTGCAGCGCGGGTGGAATACTCCCCTTCGCGTGCCCAACCCTACCGGACGAGCGGCCAGGCCCGCAGAATACCCACCCGCTCCGGCTCACAGGGTTTCCCGTGCGCGGCTGTCTAGGCTCGGCGACATGACGTCGCCCAGCCAGCCCCGCCAATTCCGCCCCCAGAACTCCGGTGTCTCCGCCATCGGCTACCTCATCTTCTTCAGCCGCTGGCTGCAGGCCCCGCTGTACGTGGGGCTGATCCTCGCCCAGGTGATCTACGTCGTGGTCTTCATGGTGGAGCTCTTCCACCTCGCGGAAGAGGTGATCGCTGACCCCCTGCACATCGAGGAGGCCGCCATCATGCTCGGCGTGCTCGGCCTCATCGATGTGGTGATGATCGCGAACCTGCTGATCATGGTGATCATCGGCGGGTATGAGACCTTCGTCTCCCGGATCAAGATCGAGGGTCACCCCGATCAGCCGGAGTGGCTCTCGCACGTGAACGCCAACGTGCTCAAGGTGAAGCTCGCGATGGCGATCATCGGCATCTCCTCGATCCACCTGCTCAAGACCTTCATCGAGGTGGGCGACCTCGGCGCCAAGAACTCCGAGGCCGACAACGTCACCGACGAGGTCTACACCTCCGACGGTGTCTTCTGGCAGGTGATCATCCACTCCGTGTTCATCCTCTCCGCCGTGGCGCTGGCCTGGATCGACAAGATGTCGAACGGCGCCCCGGCGCGCGCCATCGAGAGCGGTTCGCCCGTCGCGCTCATCCGCGACGCCCACGATGCGCCGCAGCCGCAGCTCCAGCGCGCGGAGCTCGGCCAGGCCGGGCCGGAATCGGCCGCCGAGATCGAGGCGCGCGCCGCGCACTACGAGCGCCTGGCCCGCGAGCTGCGCGCCCGCTGAATCCGCGGGACCTTCGTCCGTGTGACCCCTTCCCGGCCGGCGTAGCCTGCTGGCCATGACCGACGAAGATCTGAGAAAAGCCGCGCGGCGCCGCCTCAAGGCGAAGTCCAATTTCTGGTCGTTCCTGGGCGTCTGGGCCGCCGTGGCCCTGCTGCTCACCGCCATTTGGTTCATCACCAGTCCCGGCGGGTACTTCTGGCCGATCTGGGCGATCTTCGGAATGGGCGTCGCTGCCCTCTTCGCCGGTTTGGACGCCTATGGTCCCGGCCGCCGCTATCACACCGAGGCGGACGTGGATGCCGAGATCGAGCGGATGACGGGGCGCCCCCGCGATGACAAGGAAAGGTAAACCCTTGCGGTCCACGCGGGTATGGCCAGCGTCCGCCCTCGGCTGGTGGGCATTGGGGCTCATCCTCGCCTTCGCCGCGCTCTTCGTCCTCAAGTCAACGGTGGGCGCGCCGATCCCGACGTTCGCCATCTTCGCGTTGGGCATCGTCGGCGCCGTTCTCGGTGTGGTCGCCGTCATTCGGCGCGATCTGTCGTGGGTCTTGATCGTCATTGGCTCCCTCGTCACCCTCTTCATGGTGGCGTGGGTCGGTGGCGAACTACTCCTCCCGCATTGACCGTCCCGAGAATCACCGACCGTCTGGGAAAGATCTTTCCGCCGCCGATCCGCGTCCCTCCGCCAGCCGCCGGCTGAGGTAGCGCCGTTCCACCTCCGACGGGGCGAGATCGCGGGCCCGGCGGTAGTCGCGCGCCGCCTCGGTGGTGCGGCCCAGCCGCCGCAGCAGGTCGGCTCTCGTCGCCGGCAGAAGGTAGTAGCCGTCGAGGGACCCCGCGCGGTCGAGCGCGTCCACGAGGGCGAGCCCCGCCTCCGCCCCCTGCGACATCGCCACGGCGACCGCGCGGTTCAGCTCGACCACAGGCGACGGCGCGATGAGTGCCAGCGCCTCGTAGAGAACGGCCACCCTGGCGAAGTCAGTGCTGGCGGCATCCCGCGCCACGAGGTGGCAGCCCGCGATCGCGGCCTGCAATTGGTAGCGGCCGGGCCGCTCGCCGCGCTCGAGGCAGCGCCGATCCGCCGTTCGCAGCAGGGCGAGGCCCTCGGCGACGGCGTCGGCATCCCAGAGGGAGCGGTCCTGGTGCTCGAGCGTCACGACATCGCCGGCGGAGTCGAGGCGAGCCGCCGTGCGCGCGTGCTGGAACAGCATGAGCGCGAGCAGGCCGAGCGCCTCCGAGGTGTGAGGCGACTCACCGAGCAACTGCACGAGCAGGCGGGTCAGGCGGATGGCCTCCCGAGCGAGAGGTTCCCGCACCAGCCGATCACCCGTCGCCGAATAGCCCTCGTTGAACAGCAGGTAGAGCACGGCGAAGACCCCGGCGGTGCGCCCCGGGAGCAGGCGTGGCGGCGGCACTCGATACGGGATGCCGGCATCCCTGATCTTCGCCCGGGCGCGCACCAGTCGCTTGGCCATCGTCGACTCCGAGACGAGGAAGGCGCGCGCGATCTCGCCCGTGGTGAGCCCGGCAACCGTGCGCAGGGTCAGCGCGACGCGCGCGTCCATCGGCAGGGCGGGGTGGCAGCAGGTGAAGATGAGCCGCAGGCGGTCGTCCTCGAGCGCGTCGTCCTCGAGCCCGGAACCCGCCGAGCCCTCGCTGTCGAGCCCCTCGAGCTCGGCCATTATCGCCAGCTGGCGCAGCGCCGCGCGCTCGGTGGCGAAGCGCCGCAGGCGGTCGATGGCCGCGTTCTTCGCCACGGTCGTGAGCCAGGCTCCCGGCTTACTCGGGATGCCGTGCACGGGCCAGTCCACCAGGGCCCGAGCGAAGGCATCCTGCACGCAGTCCTCGGCGAGCGCCCAGTCCCCCGTCACGCGAATCAGGGTGGAGACGATTCGCGCCGTCTCCTCCGCCGAGGCCGAAGCGACGGCGGAGGCGGCGAATCGCTCGTCGGATCGCTCGTCGGATCGCTCGTCAGTGGGCGATGTCACCGCTCTCCTGTTACTCGGTGCCGAACGGCCAGATCGGCCGGATCTCGATCTTGCCGAACCTGGCCATCGGGTGCTTCGAGGCGATCTCGATCGCCTCATCCAGGTCGCTGCAATCGATGAGGTCGAAGCCGGCGATCCACTCCTTGGTCTCGGCGAACGGCCCGTCCGACACGATCAGCTCACCGTCCCGCACCGTGACGGTGGTGGCGTCGGCGACCGGACGCAGCCGGTTTCCCGCACGGGTGACGCCCCGACCCTCCATCTCCGCCACCCACTCCTGGATGTTGTCCTCCTCCGGCACATAGGTCGGCGCGGCCGGGTCGGTGCAGATGAACAGCAGGTACTCCATGAGATCTCCTTTGTTTGGTCGATACGTGGGTACGACGAACGGCAACGGGCCGAAAGGACATGGTCACGAAAGAACCACCGTGCCACAATCCCTTCATGGGTTCCGTTGACGATACTCTGGCCGGCCTCCCGGAAGCGGCGGGAGCCAGCCTGCGGCACATCGTCGACGTGGCTCGCGGCATCGCCCCGGGGGCCGAGGACGGCGTCAGCTACGGTGTGCCCGCGCTGCGAGTCGCCGGAAAGCCCCTGATCGGAGTGTCGGCGAGCGCCAAACACCTCTCGGTGTTCCCCTTCTCCCCCGCCGCCATCGACTCGGTGCGCGACCGGCTCGGCGGCTTCTCGCTGTCCAAGGGAACCGTTCGATTCACCCCCGAGCACCCCATCCCCGATGACGTGCTCGGCGACCTCGTTCGGGCGCGGCTCACGGAGATCGTGAGCTGACCGAGGGGCGCTACGCGACTCCACCCCGCCCTATTTCACGTCCAGGTTCACTTCGCCCACGCCGGCCTTGATCACCACGTCGAGGGTGACCGGTGACGTGCCGTACTGGTCGTTCACCCAGGTGTCGCCGCTCTTGGTCAGGCCGTTCACGGTCACGCTGCCGAGGCCGGTCGACACCCTCACGCGCGCGCCCACGGAGGAGGGTAGCTGCACGCTGATCTTCCCCACCCCACCGTTCACGTCGACCTCCGCCGACTTCTTCCAGTCGCCGGACAGGTCGGCCTGGAGCTCGCCCGCCCCGCCGGAGATGGTGGCCGAGACGAGAGACATCCCGCCGAGCGTGAGCATGCTCTTGCCGGCGCCGGTGTTGACCTTGAGGTCGATGGGGATGCTGTTGCTGAGCCGCACGTCCCAGTCGTTGCGAACGCTCTTGCCCACCGCGACCGGTGCACTCGGCTGAGCGATCACCAGGGTGCCGCGGGAGTTGCTCACGGTGTAGTCGACCGTGGGCTTCCAGCTCTCCACGTTGTAGGTGAACTTCGTCGTGGCCAGCCCGCTCGAACCGCCCGCGAGGGTCAACTGGCCGGCGCCGAGGTCGACCTCGACGCTGGCCGACGTCGCGCCGCCGGCATCCGTCGTCTTCGTGTCCGTGCGGTCCTCGCCCGGCACGATGGGGGCGACGATGCCGCATCCCGCCACGAGCGCGACGAGCGCTCCCGCGATCAGGATACGCACGGGACGCATGACCTTGAGTTTCATCGGAAGACCTCCCTGAGGGTTCCATGGTTCCCCAGGTTTCGGCACCGCGCTGGGCCGAACGTCCCATCCGGGCACGCCCGCGAGGGTCAACGACTGCGAAGTCGGTGATCAGTCGGCGGAGGGTGCCGTCCCGGCGGCCAATTCCTTGGGCTCCGGTATCACCCGGAGCCCACCCGGCGTGTTCGACAGCTGCACGAGCGCCTCCAGCCAGGCCCTGTTGAGCTGCGGGGCGCGGCTGCCGTAGAACTCGAACTGCATCGGGATGGCCGGGTGGAGCCACACGGAACTGTTGCCCTTGCCCAGCGCGGCGTCATATTCCCAGGAGAAAGTGAATGCCTCATTGCGGCGTAGCTTGGCGACGATGACGGCCTTCAGGTGCGCCAGCACCCGGTCATCGAACTCGACTGAGATCGAGGGTGTGCCATAGATGAATTTTCCCATCGGGAACCTATCGGTATGAGGTGGTGCGACTGCCCCGGAACGGGCCGGAGCGTCTGAATTCTACTCGTCATGTGAAGCGGCCGTCGGCGAGTCCCTCCTCGAGCTCGTCGACGGCCCGGTCGAAGTGTTGCGCGTCGCTCTCCGCCTGAGACTCGTCCGCGGGAGACGGGGTCAACGCGGCCATGCCGATGATCGGAAGGTCCGGAATCGGGAATTCTTCGACCTCATCCTCCGCCGACACACCCTCGGCGTCCGACACGTCCGACACGTCCAACTGGGTCGCGGGCCCGACGAGGAGGGTGTGGATGCTCGTTGTGCCGTCATCCTCGAGCACCGGAATGTCCACCGTGGAGCTGTTCGCGTTGCTTGCGATCTGCGTGGCATAGTCAAGGAGTGCGGCCGCTACGGCGTTGCCGGTGACAATCGACCCGCCGGCGTAGGTAATCCGTTTCATGTTCAGACTGTAGCCGCTTCCACGGAGACACCGGGTGCCGGAAGCGGCAGAGTGGCGAGCACCAGGCGCCCCTGCGGAGCGTCCCGAGGCGCCATGTCGACGAGGGCGAGTTGGCGCAGCGAGAGCACCTCACCCTCCTGGACGCGCCCGTGCGGTTTGACGGTGACGTGGGGCCGGAAGCCGGGACCGGTGAACGCTGATTCGTCCGGGGCCGCGGCGAACGGCAGCAGGGCCGCCGCGAGGGTTCGGTGCAGGCGTGCGAGTGCCTCGTTGTGCTCGACCACGGTCACCGGCACGTTGTGCCGACGCCCGAAGAGTTCGTCCCGACCGGCGATGGCGCAGATGGCGGGCAGGTCGGATGTCGCGGCGGCGATGGCGTCGGCGATCCGCTCGGGCGAGGCGTCGGTGAGAAAGGGCGGCAGCACGGTGATGTGCAGGGGCCAGTCCTCCATGGCGAAGGTCTGCCCGACCAGCAGCGGCACGAGGGGAAGGACGACGACCAGGCGCGGCATGCGCCGAGTCTAGGAGACGGCCAGCCCGCCGGGCACCTTCACGAAGCAGCGTTGATATCGTCGATGCATGCGGGAACGTCAGTCAGAGATCATCGCCCACCTCTCCGTGCGGCCCGATATCGATCCGGAGCGGGAGATCGAAGAGCGAGTCGGGTTCCTCCGCGACTACCTCGTCTCCACCGGCGCGGCCGGCTTCGTGCTCGCCGTCAGCGGCGGGCAGGATTCCTCGCTGGCCGGCCGGCTCTGCCAGCTCGCCGTCGAGAGACTCCAGGGCGAGGGCGTCGGCGCCGACTTCGTCGCGGTGCGCATGCCGTACGTCGTGCAGCACGACGAGGAGGACGCCCAGCTCGCGCTGAGCTTCATCCGCCCGGAGGAGACCGTGACGTTCAACATCCAGCGCGGCGTCGACGGCGTGCAGGCCGACTTCGCCGATGCGACGGGTGCCGACATGAGCGACTTCACCAAGGGAAACGTCAAGGCCAGAACGCGCATGGTCGCCCAGTACGCCATCGCCGGCCAGCGCCGGCTTCTCGTGGTGGGCACCGACCACGCGGCGGAGGCGGTGACGGGGTTCTTCACCAAGTACGGGGACGGCGGCGTCGACATCGTGCCGCTCACCGGCCTCACCAAGAGACAGGGGCGGGCCCTGCTCGAGCACCTGGACGCCCCGGAACGGCTCTACCTCAAGGCCCCGACCGCGGACCTGCTCGACGACACTCCCGGGCAGACCGACGAGGCCAACCTGGGCCTCAGCTACTCCGACATCGACGACTACCTGGAGGGACGCGACGTGCCGTCCGCGGTCGCCGACGCGATCGAGGCGCGCTACCTCGTCACGGAGCACAAGCGGCGCGTTCCGGCGTCGCCCTTCGACGACTGGTGGCGCGGCTGACGCTGCCGCCCGTGAACGATGAGTGACGCCGGCGAGTTCGTGGATGCCACCCTGCAGCGCGAGGGATCCTGGCAGCGAGCGGAGGCCGAGCGGGCCCGTCTGGCAAGCGACCTTCGCTTCTACGGGGCATCGGTGGGAGCCGTGCGTGGCACGATCCGCGATGCGGGTCGACGCTACCCGGGCCTGACCCACGACGACATCACCGCGTTGAGCTCAGAGTTGTGGGCAGTGCCCGTGTTCGAGCGACGCCTCGCCGCTGTCGTGCTCCTCCAGTCCAATCTGCGGCTGCTCGACAACTCGGACCTGACCCGGTTGGAGGGATTCGTGCGCGGGGCCCGGCTGCGGGCGCTCGTGGACCCGCTCGCGCTGGACGTGATCGGCCCGCTCATCGATGGGCTGACCCCGCGAAGCCGCGCTCGCGCGGACGTGGCACTGGATCGCTGGGCCCGAGACGGTGACGGGTGGCTGCACCGGGCGGCCCTGCTGTCGCCGCTTCGGGCGCTCCGTGCCGGCGGCGGGGACTGGGACGGCTTCGTCCGCCGGGCGACGACATCCGGAGCGCTGGACGGACCCGCCGGCGAGGCGGTCGCCCGAGTGCTCGACGAGCTCGCTACCACCCGGCCGGAGTTGCACCTGGCCCCCCGGCGCGTGAGAGATCGCTAGCGCGCGAGCAGCTCCGCGGGGTGGGTCAGCCTCCACCAGCCGTCCGGGCCGGTGATCGCGCCATCGAGCAGCAGGGGAACCGTGACGGTGTCCTTCCCGGCCACGAAGGTCACGCTTCCCACCGTCGCACCGTTCGCGCCGGTCGTCAGCGGACTGGTCACCATGGTGGTGGTGATGGGATTGTTCGACCAGGTGAGCACGGTCGCGTCGTCCCCCGCCACGATCCTGGCGTGATCCTTCCACGGCGTCGAGTAGCTGCCGAGCACCTGGCCCTTGGTCACGAGGGGCACCCGGTGAAAACCGGACTTGATGCTCGCGAGCAGCGCGCTCACGGCGGAGTCCACCGACCCGTGATCGGCGCCGCCCAGCACCACACCGATCACGGTGAGGGGGGCGGCCGTGCCGACGTCCACGACCGCGGAGAAGAGAAGGCAGGCGCCGGCCTTGGCGAGGGTGCCGGTCTTGATGCCGTTGATGCCGTCGGTACCGAGCAGCTTGTTGTTGTTCGCGAGCGTGCCGATGGACAGGCTCACGCTTGGCGAGCCCACGATCGCCGCGAGCACCGGGTTCGCCATCGCGAGCTTTCCGATGGCGATCAGGTCGGTGGGGGTGCTGACGTTTCGCGGGTCGAGCCCGGTGGGTTCCACGATTGTCGTGCCGCTCAGGCCGTGGGCCGTCAGCCAGGCGCGCGTGGCGCTGAGAAACCGTGCCTGCGAGCCGAACGCCCAGGTGGAGGCGACCTCCGCGTAGTTGCAGGCCGACGCCACGAGCATCACCTCGATCGCGTCGTGCTCGGACATCGAGGTTCCGGTCCTCATCGAGGACACGGTCGCCCCCAGCACGTAGTACTTGTCGTAGAGGTCGGCCTCGGCCTTGCCGAAGGCGAGCGTGGGGCCGGCCTCGTCCGGCTTGAGCGGCTTGGCATCCAGTATCACCAGGGCGGTGACCAGTTTGCTGATGCTGGCGATCGGCAGCGCGCCGTTGCCGCCGCTCGAGGCCAGGATGCCGTCGGTGCCCGTCGTGCCGGCGAAGTCCTCGGCCCCCGCCACACTGATGGCGCTCGCGCCCACGCCGGGAAGGGAGAGCTGCACCGCGGCCGGGGTGGCGAACTGAGGCTTGTGCACCGTCATGGCGGCAGTGCCGAGGGGCGCAAGAAGGGTCACGGGAAGATATGTGCCGACCACGGCGGCGATCACGAGCGCGATGGCACCCGCGGTGATTCTTCGCCGGATGTGGCGACGGCGTCTCGCCGCGATGCGCGCCGGATCGAGCGGATCTGCGCGTGCGCCGGCATCCGAGTGGGCGCGGTCGAGCATCTCCGCGAGGTCGTCGAGCGAATCGCTCACCGTTCGCCAACCAACTGAGGGTCTCTCGTTAATTGCTGCACTGGCTCATGCTAGCTCTCATCCGCCCCAACTCAACCGTCACCAACTGCTCGCTGGGGCGGTCCAGCCAGCACTTACTGACGGTTGAGTTGGCAGGGGGACTCTCCCACCGGGCGGGCCCGGGCCGGGCCGGGCCGACCCGGGCCACCCGCACCCACCCGCTCATCCGTCACCAACTGCTCGCTACGGCCGCCCGGAGAGCACTTAGTGACGGTTGAGTTGCGGGCGGACGGTCACCGCCGGTCAGAGCGAGTCGATCTCGCCCTCGCTGAGGCCGACCCACAGCAGGTAGCCGCGCACCGATCCGAACCGCTCCTCGACGGTGCTCACGACGTGCACGGCGGTCTCGGGCACGCACCGCTGATTTCGGGCAGTCTGCTCGGGATCGGTCGTCGTGGCACGTTCCCGCCGAAACCGCTCGGCCAGCGCCGGCCCGGTGGCCGCGTAGTCGGCTCCGATCACGTTCGAGTCGGCGCCCCAGAGGCGCGCGAGGAGCGCGCTCACGACGCCGGTGCGGTCCTTGCCCGCGGCACAGCAGACGAGCAGGTCGCCCTCTGCGGCCGCGATGGTGCGGAACACCTCGCCGATCGTCGCCCGGTGCCGGTCGAGCCAGTCCACGTACTGGGCCTCGAGGGTGAGCGCGCCCGCCACCGCCTCGTCGGGCACGGTGGGGTCGAACAGGGGCACGTTGCGGTAGCCGAGCGTCGCCCCGAGCGGATGCGGCAGCGCGGCGATCTCGTCGGCTCGGCGGAGATCCACCACCGTCCGCACCGACCGCGGATACGCCTCCTGGCCCACGTCTTCCGTGTTCGCGCGGTAGACGGTGCGGGCCCGGCCGCGCTGCAGTCCGGGCCCGCCCACCTCGCGCAGATTGCCGAGCGTCGCCGTTGCAGTCATGCCGTCGAGTCAACCACGGCCCCGTCCCGAACCCTTGTGATCAACGGAAGTAGTGCCCGGCCTCGAGGTCGTCGACGAGGCCGGGGCGGGTCGGCGTCCAGCCGAGCATCTCTTGGGTGAGCAGGCTCGAGGCCGGGGTGTCGAGGGCGAAGAAGGCACCGATCCAGCCGAAGTGCGCCGCGGCATCCTCGGGCGCCACCGACACGACCGGCACGTCGAGGTGGCGACCGATGATCTCGGCGATCGTCCGCGCCGCGATCCCCTCCTCCCCCACTCCGTGAACGACCGAGCCGGCCGCCGCCTTCTCGAGCGCCAGGCGGATCATGCGGGCGGCATCCAGCCTGTGCACTGCCGGCCAGCGGCTGGAGCCGTCGCCCACGTAGCCGGAGGCGCCCTTCTCGCGCGCGACATTCACGATCGTGGAGATGAAGCCGTGGTCGCCCTCGCCGTGAACGGTGGGCGCGAATCGCAGGCTTACCGACCGCACGCCGCGCCCGGCGTACGCGAACGCGAGGGCCTCCGCTCCCCCGCGCGGCGCATCCGGGCCGGTCCACGGAACGACGTCCCGCTCGGTCGCCACCCTCCCCGGCGCGAGCCCGGCGACTCCCGAGGCGAACAGGAACGGTCGATCCGAGCCGGCGAGGGCATCGCCGAACGTCTCGATGGCCGCGCGCTCGGATCCAGCGGCTCCGGCCATGTCCGAGAAGTCGTGCTTGTAGGCGAGGTGGATCACGGCGTCGGATTCCTCTGCGCCCGCACGCAGGCCGTCGAGGTCGTCGAGGCTGCCGAGCCGCGCCGTGGCGCCCGCGGCAATCAGCGCGGCGGCGGCGTCATCGGATCGGGCGAGCCCGACCACGTCGTGCCCAGCCTCGAGAAGCTCCGGCACGACGGCCGAGCCGATGAATCCGGACGCACCGGTGACGAACACACGCATGGGGGTCTCCTTTTCGGTCGGCCTGGGTGCCGAGTCAATGGCGATGTCAGCCACTGTCATCAGGGTAGCACTCCATGTCAGTGACGGACATCACTAAGATGACCAGATGGGACGATGGGAACCAGATGCGCGGGGGCGCCTGAGGCTCAGCGCCATGGAGCTCTACGCCGAGCACGGCTTCGAGCAGACGACCGCCGCGGAAATCGCCGAGCGTGCCGGCGTCACCGAGCGCACGTTCTTCCGCCACTTCGCGGACAAGCGGGAGGTGCTGTTCGCCGGATCGGGCGATCTGCAGGATGCCGTGGTGGGCGCGATCGATGCGGAGCCGGACGACGCGAAGCCCATCGACGCCGTGCTCGCCGCCCTGGAGATCGGCGCATCGCTGCTGCCGAGCCGGGAGTACTCCAGACAACGCGCGGCAGTGGTCGCCGCGAATTCGAGCCTTCAGGAGCGCGAACTCCTCAAATTCTCGACCCTCGCCGACGCCGTCGCCGAGGCCCTCCGTCGACGAGGGGTCCCGACACTGACCGCCAACCTCGCCGCCGAGACCGGCGTCACCGTCTTCAAGATCGGTTTCGCGACCTGGATCGCGGACGACTCCACCGGTGACTTCGCCCAGTGCATCCGCGAGGCCTTCGGCCGGCTCAGGGCGCTGACCGCGGGCGCCTGACGCAGGGCACCGTCGATCAGCTCCCGTCGTGATGCTGGGCGACGAACACCCACTCAGCCGTCACAAAGTGCTCCCTGCGCACCTTCAGCGGACACTTACTGACGGACGACCGTCCGGCCAGCGCGACGAGCTCGACCAGACAAACGTGGCCCGGCGCGCTTTGCGCAGCCGGACCACGTTGCCGTTCTCACCGACCTGAACTCAGGCTGACTAGAAGTTGCCTCGCGCGGTGACGACGTCCTGCTGGTTGATAGGCGTCGGCACGAATTGGGCGCCGTAGAACCACTCGACGTTCTGCTTGTTGTTGGTGTCGGTCCACAACGCGTGGAACGTTCCGTCTGACCCTGCCGATAGATCGGTGTAATCGCCGAAGAATCCGCCCCCGAACCCGTATCGAGTGTTGATCGGGTGGGTGCTCACAGTCCGCGTCTGGCTGGTCGTCAGGTCGGTCACGACGTAGTCGAGCCTCGTGTTGTGGATGTAGTCGCCGAGCACATCACAGGTGATGCGACCAACCGGCGGCGGTGGGCTGGCCTTGCAGAGCTGCCACGGCGACACCGTGTTGCCGCGGTAAGAGCCGAGGTAGACATGCCCATTGGAGCTCACGTCCACGGCAGGGAAGATGTCCTCGACGGGCCCGCCCGGTGACGGCGCGCTCAGCGTGCCGGCCGGGTAGCCCACCGCGGTGCGCGTGGCGGCCGAGAAGACGCGAGCGGGCGCCGACCACGTCGTCCCGCCGTTGGTGGACTTGCTGTACACGGCGGTGGACGCCCCGCCCATCATCGTCGTCCATGTCGCGTAGAGATCACCGTTGGGGGCCGCCGCAGCAGCAGGGAAGCTGTTGTCGCGGAACGCGGTGTCGCGGAGGACCTCGCTGTCGACCAGCGTGGAGATCGCCAGTGGCTTGCCCCAGTTCGCGCCTCCATCGGTGGACTTGACCACGTAGGTGGAATCGGCCGTGGCCAACCTCGTCGCGCCTTCGAAGAAGACGTAGAGGGAGCCATCAGGACCCACAACCGGACGCGAACCCTGGTCATACAGCACGTTGCCCGAGATGGACTTCGGAGCCGTGAAGGTTCGCCCACCGTCGCTGGATGACGCGAAGAAGATCGGCGACTGCACGTAGGCGCCGGTGGTCGGGCTGAAGACGAAGCGCGTCCAGGAAACGTACACGCGGTCACGGAATGGGCTGGCCGCATTGGCATCGGCGGCGATCCACTCCTTGTCGTTGAAGACCGCCGGGGAGGTCGTCGCGTTGATCAACGTCGGCGCGCCCCAGCTGAGGCGGCTGCCGGAGTCAAACGTGCCCTTACTCACCGTCACCGTGTTCGGAGCGCTCGCCCTGTTGAACCCGAGCCCCGCGTAGTACACGGTGCCCCGGCTGTCGAAGGCCAATGCCGGGTCGCCGGCCGCGTCATACGGGCCGCCCGCCAGATGGGTGACACCGGGGATGAGCGTCCCCAGGTGCGAGGGGTCTGAGGCGCTGCAGCACCAGGTGGTTCCGCCGTCGTTGGAGAAGTAGGTACCGGAGTACCCGTCGCCCAAGGCGCTACACGGGGTTCCCGAGACAGAACAGGCCCAGGTGCGCGCCACGTAGTCGTTGGCGCTCCCCACAACCCGATTGGGATTATTGGGGTCCACGGCGATCGCGGTCTCGTTCTGGGGCGCGGCGGCGGTGTCCTGGTTGACAGTGACGGCCGGCGCAGCAACCGAGGTCCCGTCCAACGGACTGCTGAGGACGATGTTCGGGGTGATCGGATCGCCCGGTGCGGTCGACACCTCCGTGTTGGCCTCCTGCTCGACATAGGCGGAGAAGCGGATCTGGAGACCAGCCGTGCCATTGAGCGAGGCGACCTTCCCAGCGAGGGTCGAGATGTTGTATGTCGGAGCCGCAGCCTGTGCGGGCGGGCCAAGCAAGAATGCCGCCGACAACAGAGCCGCGCTTGCGGTAAATGCCACTAACTTCTTCACGAAGGATCTCCCCTGAAACGTTGTGACTGCTGATGAACTGATCGGGCACACGAATTGTGACCCGAACGTGATGGAGGATAAAGTACCGCCCACCCCACCCCGTCACAAGGCCTACGTGCCGATCACCGGCGACGTGTGGCCGGCTGATCCCGCCGGTGGCGTCTGGCGGACCCCGCTCGGGCAACCAGTCGGCCCTGAGAATCTGGGATCTCATCCTTCCGGCGCCCGGCTTCAGGTGAAGCTCATCGACACGGGCTCCCGGCGAATCTAGACCTGGGTCGCAGGCGGTCTGTAGTAGGGATGCGGCTCAAACCCCAGCGATGCAACGCCTTCCGCAAAGGCTGGTTTGAGCCCGCAGCCAACGAAGTCGGCCTCGACGGGATGACACCCCACGAGTTGCGCCACACCGCCGCGAGCTTCGCAGTGTCGGCCGGCGCCCACCTCAAGTCGGTGCAGCGGATGCTCGGCCACGCATCCGCCGCGCATGACCGGATGCAGGCGCGGCCACCCACTCAACCGTCACGAAGTGTTCCCTGCGCAACGATTGCGGACAGTTATCGACGGTTGATCGCCCGCGGGAGGCTCCGGGGCCGAGCTGAGCGGCCCGGACACCAATTATGACCGCGCCACCCGTTTCGATAGCTCGAGCATTGGGTCGCCTCATCCACCTCAGGGACAACCGGCGAAACTCTCGCGTCGCCGGCACACGCCACCCTAAGGTCGCACGGCGTGCCGGCGGCAACTCAACCGTCAGCAAGTGCTCCCTGCGCAACGTTTGCGGACAGTTATCGACGGTTGATCCCGTGGAGGGCTCAGGAGGCCTTAACGCAAAAGGCCCGGATGCCAATGGATTATTGGCATCCGGACCGTCTGTGACCCCAACCGGATTCGAACCGGTGTTACCGCCGTGAGAGGGCGAAAGTGAGCCCTTTTCGTGGCGCCAAATCGGCCCAAAAAGCCCGGAATCTCGGGGTTTTTCGGTCTCAAGTTATGACTTGAGAGTGGGCTAAATTCGGATCAAGTGTTGCCAAAATGTTGCCACCGCGCCCGATTCTCGCGAAGGGCGGACGGCAAAATCCGCCGCCCGTCGTCCGTGCCTCCCACTCCATCATCACCCACATCGCATCAAGGCCGCCGTGCTGGGCCACCGCGATCGGTCGGATGCTCTACTTCGCCCTTGAAACGTTGAGTAGGGTCTCGCCGCTGCCGAGCGCGAACCCGAGGGGATCTCTGCCGCTGAGGCGAATAGCGGCATGCGCCGTTCCCGCCAGCACGAGCACTGAGATCACCGTCCACGCGACACCGAGCACGCTGCAGGCGACCGCGAGAGCAATCACCACCCCGAGGGCGACGATCATGTAGAGCACCGTCAGCGCCCCGACGACGGCACGACGACGACGCTCAGAGCCCGACACGGACGAGAGCCTCGGCCGCCCCCAGGACTCCCGAGCATGCGCCGCCGTGTCGATCGCCGCCCTGAGGTACACCGAGTGCAGGAATAGGTCGAAAGCGATCTCGGGGATCACCAGGGCCGAGAGGGCGATCGAACGCCATCCGCCCTTCCTCGCTGTCCAGGCGCGCTCGAACTCGATGAACACGGTGACCGCGGTCCAGAACAGAGGAAACCCGATGGATCCGGCGGTCAACAATGTGAAGACGACCGCCGTGAGATAGAACGGGAAGAACATGACGACGAGGTACTTCATCACCTGGCGCACCACGTATGGAAGCGTGTGACGGGTGATTCCGTAGGCCAACAAGTTCTCGATCGCCCCGCGCTGCCAACGGAGCCGTTGATAGAAGAGGCGCGCCGCCGTGTCCGGCAGCTGGGTACGAACCGTGCACGCCTTCGGCGACACACAGCTGTAGCCGAGTTGCTTGAGGGCAAGCGTCAGTTCGTTGTCTTCCGTCAGCGCCCCGACGTCATAGACACCTTTCCCGGCCGGTAACTCCCCCTTCGCTCGCGCTAGCTTCACTTCCCGCAGGGCGAGGACCGAGAACAGCGTGGCTGTACCTGTAAGCACTGCGGCCCGGCCTTCGAGGCGCCCGATCTCGCGGGCATAGCGCACGTACTCGTTGTTTTGGAGGTGCCCAATGAAACCCTCGATTGGCCGAGTGCCAAGGAAGATGCCGCCGACGCCACCTACAGGCACGTCGCCGCGGAACGGCTCATCCAACCGTTCGGAGGCCTCGGCGAGAAACTCGGGCGGGATCGACGAGTCTGCGTCCATCATCAGCACAGCATCGTCGCCGGTGAGGCGCGGAAGCAGGTCATCGAGCACCGCGTTCAGCGCGCCCGCCTTGGCGTACTGGTTGTCGACAGTCTCGATCACCGTGGCCCCCGACGCCCGCGCGGCAGCGGCGGTGTCGTCGAGACACCGATCGGCGACCACGATGACTTCATCGGCGAGCAGGGTCTGGGCGCTGAGGGACTCCAGTGCGGTTCGGATGAGCTCCGCCTCATTGTGCGCGGGCATGACGACGATGATCTTTCCCCCGGAGCGACGCGTCACGGTATCAACGTAGCGGAACATTCGATTTTTCCTCGCGCCCTAATGACGCCGATTCTCCAGCTTGGCTGGAAGGACCCATCGGTCGATGTGGTCCGAAAAGCAGAAACCAAATCGACGCGCTGGTGGAAGCTCCGACGGCGGCAACCAGATGCCCGGATACCGATTCGCGCCCTCCGACCGTTGGATCGGTATCCGGATCTGCTTTGACCTCAACCAGATGGACCGGTGCTACGGCTCCAAGAGCGTGAAATCGAGCCGCTTCAGCGCAGTGAAGCCGAATCACGAAGCCTCGAGAGGTGTCCCAAGATTGGCAACTCTGGTCTCGGCAATTGCCAAAATGTACCCTCGAGGAAGTTGCCCCTCCGAAAGGATGCGCGGACGGCGAAGGAGATGCGACGCCCATAATTAGTGGCTAAGAAAGACGGATAGCCGCCAGGATCCCTGCGTACCATCACCATTACGCATCTGCTTCACCTGGACGCCGGCAGGACCCGCCGACGTCGAGATCACCGACTACCACTAGAGGGGAGACATCATGACTACCGCACACGACCCGATCCACCCTGGGGAGATCCTCCTCGAAGAGTTCCTCAGCCCGATGGTCATCACTCAGTACCGCCTTGCCCAGACCATCTCGGTGCCCGCTCGACGCATCAACGAGATCGTGCACGGCAAGCGCGCGATCTCCCCCGACACGGCGCTGCGACTGTCTCGAGCCCTCGGCACATCCGACCGTTTCTGGATGAACCTCCAAAGCCGGTACGACCTCGATGTCACCGTCGAGAAGTATCGCGACGAGTTCGATCGGATCGTGCCGCTCGTCAGCACGTAATTCGGGCCGGCGTCCGCCACGCAATCTACTCGCCGTGCCCAGTCGGTCGCCCTTCCACAAGGTTTCGCGTGAATGCCGCGATGTCGACCTGAAGTCGGTCATAGGCGTTCTTGACGGGAGCTTCCGAATGAACGAACCCCTCCACGGCATCCAGCGTCTCCATGATGATCGTTCGCGGCGAACGCAGCTTCCAGGATTCCGCCTCTTCGATAAGGTCGTCGACGGTGATCGCCGCATGCAGGAACTTTCGATTGATCGCGAGCGCCATCTTGCCGTCGCTGTCGAGGTGGGTTTGCGGCACGACGTCGTAGGCGGGCGTAAGTCGGGTGGAACCGTCCTGCAGGTGAAGCATGCTGATGTTCTTGCCATGCATGTCGAGATTGCCGATGGCTTGAGAGAGCGTGAGGAGTCGGAGGAGACGGTG
>NZ_JAYSJZ010000052.1:0-26289 GCF_043726815.1 Lacisediminihabitans sp. | reverse complement strand
ATCTCGCCCTGGAATACGTTCTTTCTGATCGTTGTGCTCGTCTGGATCCAGACCGGATTCGCGATGGTCGTGCTCTCGGCGGCCATCAAGGGCGTGCCGGCTGAGCAGTTGGAGGCCGCGGAACTGGACGGCACGAATGCGTGGGAGCGCTTCATCAACGTGACCGTGCCGGGCATCCGCTCGTCGCTCATCGTGGTGCTCACCACGATCTCGATCGCGTCGCTCAAGGTATTCGACATCGTGCGCACGATGACGGCCGGTGCCAATGAGACGAGCGTGATCGCCAACGAGATGTACACGCAGTGGAAGGGATTCGAGAACGGCCGTTCGGCGGCCTTCGCGGTCGTGCTCTTCGTGCTGGTCTTACCCATCGTCATTTACAACGCACGGCTGATCCAGAAGCAGAGGGAGATCCGATGAGCGCCGTCACACCCATCGACGTACCGATCGACAACGCGACGAAGCGCCAGCTCAGGGCCGGTGAACGCACCTCAGAGCGAACCCTCACGAAGCGCACGAAGAAGCGCCTGACCAGTCGCGGGGCGACCATTGCGTCGCTCATCATCGCCCTGGTCTGGACGGTGCCCACCTTCGGGCTGTTCATCTCCTCGATCCGTCCGGCCGTGCTGATCAACACCACCGGCTGGTGGACGATCTTCCAGAATCCCGGATTCACCCTCGACAACTACACGCAGGTTCTGAAGGCAGGGAACAGCCAGCTGAATCTCGGGCAGGCGTTCATCAACTCGATCGCCATCACGTTGCCCGCGACGCTCATCCCGCTGACTCTCGCGAGCCTCGCGGCCTATGGGTTCGCGTGGATGAACTTCAAGGGCAAGAACTGGATGTTCATCGGGGTGTTCGCGCTGCAGATCGTGCCGCTGCAGATGGCTCTCGTTCCCCTGCTGAGTCTCTTCTCCCGAGGGCTCAGCATCGGCGGAGTGCAGCTGTTCTCCGGGCTGAATGCGAGTGGTTCGTACACTCAGGTCTGGATCGCCCACACGATCTTCGGGCTCCCGCTCGTGATCTTCCTGCTCCACAACTTCATCTCCGAGCTCCCCGCCGAACTGATCGAGGCGGCGCGAGTGGATGGCGCGGGGCACGGGCAGATCTTCTTCCGGATCGTGCTCCCCCTCACCATGCCGGCCATCGCGTCGATCGCGATCTTCCAGTTCCTCTGGGTCTGGAACGACCTGCTGGTCGCGCTGGTGTTCGCCGACGGGGAGGTGGCCCCGATGACGAAGCTGCTCGCCGAGATCACCGGTGGTCGTGGCCAGGACTGGCAGCTGCTCACCTCGGGGGCGTTCATCTCGATCCTGGTTCCGCTCATCGTGTTCTTCGCGCTTCAGCGGTTCTTCGTGCGGGGCCTGCTGGCGGGCAGCACGAAGGGCTGATCCTCGCACCGCTCCCGGGCCTCGGCCCGGCGGCGGGGGATATGCGCTCGCGGCGGGAGTTACGACTCCCGCCGCGAGTCGTTTAACCCGCCGCCGGGCGTCGTTTCTCCCGCCACCAGAACTGTCGCCGGCCGGCGCGGGGCACTCAGCGCGGCCAGCGGATTCCGCCCGTCGCGAATCGCGGCCGGCCCGTCGTCTGCCCTGCGTACAGTGAGGGGATGAGTGGAATGCACGGCGGCAGCCAGGTGGGTCGCATGGGAAAGCAGCGCACGCGCATCAGCGGCGGGGACGCGGATGCCCAGCGCGAGGCCAACGCGGAGGCGCCGCGCATCCCCGACCTTCTCGCTCGCATCGTGCAACTCTTCGCGCCGCACCGCCGCTCCCTCGCCATCACGGCGGTGCTCGTCGTGATCGGCGCCGCCCTCACGGTGCTGCCGCCTCTTCTCACCAAGCGCGCGTTCGACTTCGGACTCTTTCCGGCAAGCGGTCGCCCCGACTTCCCGGTGCTGATCGAAATCGTCGGCCTCATGGTGCTCATCTACGTCGCCTCCGCGGCGCTGGGGGTGTGGCAGACGTTCCTCACGGCCACCGTGGGCAACCGGGTGATGGGCGCGCTGCGGGTGCGCCTGTTCGGCCACCTTCAGAAGATGGAACTCGCGTTCTTCACCCGCACCAAGACCGGCATCATCCAGTCCCGTCTGCAGAATGACGTGGGTGGCGTCGCGAGCGTTCTCACCAACACCGTCTCCAGCGTGCTCGGCAACACGGTCACCGTGATCGCGGCGTTCGTGTCGATGCTCGTGCTCTCCTGGCAGCTCACGATCGTGGCCGTGATCCTCATGCCGATCCTCGTCTTCGCCCAGCGTCGGGTGGGCCGCGTTCGCGCCAAGATCGCGACGAAGACGCAGGAGTCGCTCAGCGACATGACCGCCATCACCCAGGAGACGCTGTCGGTCTCCGGCATCCTGCTGGCCAAGAGCTTCAACCAGCAGGGTACCGAGGTCGGGCGGTACTCCAAGGAGAACGACAACCAGATCGGCCTCCAGGTGCGGGAGCAGATGAGCGGCCAGTGGTTCTTCGCCACGGTGCAGATCTTCCTCGCCATCATCCCGGCGGTGATCTACATCTGCGCGGCCTGGTTGATCCTCGGCGACGTGCCGGTGACGGCCGGCACGATCGTCGCCTTCACGACGGTGCAGGCACGGCTCATGTGGCCGCTCCTCGGGCTCATGCGGGTGGCCCTCGACCTTCAGACCTCGCAGGCACTGTTCGCGCGGATCTTCGAGTACCTCGACCTGCGTCCGGCGATCGCGGACGCCCCGAACGCCCACCCGGCCAACCCCGCGAAGCTGGGTCGGATCGAGTTCGACGACGTGGTCTTCGCCTATCCGGATGCCGGATCCGATGCCACGCCGACGCTCAAGGGCGTCTCGTTCGACATCGAACCCGGTCAGTTCGCCGCCTTCGTCGGGCCGTCCGGGGCCGGCAAGACCACCGTCTCCTACCTGATTCCGCGGTTCCACGACGTGACGAGCGGACGCATCCTCTTCGCCGGGGATGACGTGCGCGAGCTGGAGCAGGAGTCCCTCGTCGCCAACATCGGCATCGTGAGCCAGGAGACCTACCTCTTCCACGCGACGATCGCCGAGAACCTGCGCTACGCCAAGCCCGGCGCGAGCGACGATGAGCTGGTGCGCGCGGCGCGGGCGGCGAACATCCACGACACGATCGTGTCGTTCCCGGACGGCTACGAGACCGTCGTGGGGGAGCGGGGCTATCGACTGAGCGGTGGTGAAAAGCAGCGCATCGCGATCGCCCGGGTTCTGCTGAAGGATCCCCGCGTGCTGATCCTCGACGAGGCGACGAGCTCCCTGGACTCGATCTCCGAGCGCGTCGTGCAGGACGCCCTCGACACCGCGTCGGCCGGCCGCACCACCATCGCGATCGCGCACCGGCTCTCGACGGTCGTCTCGGCCGACGTCATCTTCGTCGTCGACGGCGGACGCATCGTGGAGCGCGGCACCCATGCCGAGCTGGCCGCGGCGGGCGGAGTCTACGCGGGCCTCTACCGCGAACAGGTCTCGTCGGCCGGCGCCTAACCCGCGTTGCGTTGCCGGCGGACCCCCTGCCGCACTGCCCCGACGATGAGCCGAACCACCACTCCCAGGAGTGCCAGGTCGAGGAGCATCTGAACCGACGTGACGAGGCGGCTCGCGTCCGTGCTCGGCGCGATGTCGCCGAAGCCGACGGTGGAGAGCACGGTGATGGTGAAATACAGGCCGTCCGACCTCGTCAGGGGCTCGGTGAAGGCCCCGGCATCGGCGTCGGACATGGCGAAGTACACCGAGGAGAACACGACGATGAGCAGCAGGAACGCGACCGCGACGGCCTCCACCGCCCGCAGCCTCGGGTAGTCCGCGACGACGATCGTGCGGATCTCCCAGCCGAGCACGACGAAGAAGACAGCGCAGCCGACGATGAAGAACAGGATCGTGGAGAGCCCGTGGAGCGCTCCGATCGGCAGCAGGTAGTAGACGGTGAGGAGAGCCACGGACGACAGGGTCAACCTCAGCGCGGTCAGGCCGAGCAACCGGCGACGCGAACGGCGATCGAGGTGTTCGTGCGCGGTCGAGAGGATGAGGCCATCGTCGTCGGTCATCTGCGCTCCCACGTGCTGTTGAGCAATTGTGCCGCTTTCGGCTCTCGGGCGGAAGCCGTCTGCCCCCACGCGTAACCGGCCGAACGTCGCTGGTAGATTGGCCGGACCATGAAGTACGCAAACAGCGTCATCGACCTCGTCGGAAACACCCCCCTCGTCAAGCTCAACGTCGTCACGGCGGGGATCGCGGCGACGGTGCTGGTGAAGGTGGAATACCTCAACCCCGGCGGCTCGTCCAAAGACCGCATCGCCACGCGCATCATCGACGCGGCCGAACGCGAGGGCAAGCTGAAGCCGGGCGGCACCATCGTGGAGCCGACCTCCGGCAACACGGGCATCGGGCTCGCGCTCGTCGCCCAGCAGCGCGGCTACCGGTGCGTCTTCGTGCTGCCGGACAAGGTGGGCGAGGAGAAGCGCAACGTGCTGCTCGCCTACGGCGCCGAGGTCGTGGTCACGCCGACCGCCGTCGCGCCGGACAGCCCGGAGTCCTACTACTCGGTGTCAGACCGGCTCGCGCGGGAGATCCCGGGCGCCTTCAAGCCCAACCAGTACTCGAACCTCAACGGCCCGCTCAGCCACTACGAGACCACGGGTCCGGAGATCTGGCGGGACACCGACGGCCGGGTCACCCACTTCGTGGCGGGCGTGGGTACGGGCGGCACCATCAGCGGGGTCGGCAAGTACCTCAAGGAGGTGTCTGGCGCCGCCGTCACGATCATCGGCGCCGACCCGGAGGGATCGGTCTACTCCGGCGGCACCGGGCGACCGTACCTCGTCGAGGGCGTCGGTGAGGACTTCTGGCCCGAGGCCTACGATGGCTCGGTCGTGGACCGGATCATCGCGTCTTCGGACGCCGAGTCCTTCGACATGACCCGACGGCTGGCGCGCGAAGAGGGACTCCTCGTCGGCGGATCGAGCGGCATGGCGGTGGCCTCGGCACTCAAGGCGGCGCGCGAGCTCCCCGCCGACGCGATCATGGTCATCCTGCTTCCCGACGGCGGTCGCGGCTACCTCAACAAGGTGTTCAGCGAGAAGTGGATGCAGTCGTACGGCTTCACCCAGGTCTCCGACGAGAAGACGGTCGCCGATGTGGTGAGCCACAAGACAGGTTCGCTGCCCGCCCTCGTGCACGTTCACCCGTCCGACACGGTTCGCGACGCTATCCAGATCATGACCCAGTACGGCGTCTCGCAACTGCCGGTGCTGTCCGCTGAGCCCCCCGTCGTGATCGGAGAGGTGGTGGGCGCCATCGAGGAACGCTCCCTGCTCGAGCAGGTGTTCAGCGGCGACGCGCAGATGACCGACCCGGTCGGGAAATTTATCGGCGCCCCGCTCGGTTTGATCGGTGTACATGAATCGGTGAGCTCCGCCCGGTCGGCGTTCGGCAAGGCGGATGCCTTGCTCGTGACCGAGGACGGCAAGCCGGTGGCCGTGGTCACCAGGCACGACCTGCTCACCTTCCTCTCCGACTGACCAACTCGTCCCTCCCCCAGAAAAGAACCCCGTGCCAGAACCGCTCGATTTCTCTACCCGCGCCATCCACGTCGGTCAGGAGTTCGACCCGACGACGGGCTCGGTGATCCCGCCGATCTACCAGACCTCGACCTTCGTGCAGGACGGCATCGGCGGCTTTCGGAACGGCTACGAATACGCTCGGGGCGGCAACCCCACGCGCACCACGCTCGAGACGCTGATCGCAAACCTCGAGGGCGGCGCCCACGGGTTCAGCTTCGCCTCGGGCCTCGCCGGCGAAGACACCCTCCTGCGGGCGATCCTGCGTCCGGGCGACCACGTCGTGATGGGCAATGACGTCTACGGCGGCACGCACCGTCTCGTCAATCGCGTGTTCGTGCCGTGGGGCGTGCACCTCGACTCCGTGGAGATGACCGACCTCGACGCCGTGCGCGCGGCGATGACCCCCGCCACGAAGGTGCTCTGGCTCGAGACACCGAGCAACCCCCTGATGAAGATCAGCGACATCGCCGCCCTCGTCGAGATCGGCCACGCTGCCGGAGTGCTCGTGGTCGTCGACAACACCTTCGCGTCCCCCTACCTGCAGAACCCGCTCGCGTTCGGTGCGGACGTCGTCACCCACTCGACCACCAAGTACCTCGGCGGTCACTCCGACGTGCTCGGCGGCGCCGTCGTGATCAACGACGACGAACTGGCCGAGAAGGTGGGCTTCCTGCAGTTCGCCGTCGGGCCCGTCTCCGGGCCGATGGATGCCTGGCTCACCGTGCGCGGGATCAAGACCCTCGCGGTGCGCGTGGAGCGGCACTCCTCCAACGCCCAGGCCATCGCCGAGGCGCTGGTGGGGCATGCCGCCGTCGGCCGCGTGTTCTACCCGGGCCTGCCGGACCACCCGGGACACGAGCTCGCCGCGCGCCAGATGCGCGGCTTCGGCGGGATGATCTCCCTCGCCCTCACCGGTGGTGCCGCCGTCGCGCGCAAGTTCGCCGAATCGACCGAGCTGTTCCAGCTCGCGGAGTCCCTCGGCGGTGTCGAGTCGCTCATCGGATACCCCTCGGAGATGACCCACGCGTCGGTCAAGGGCACGTCTCTCGAGGTGCCGGACAACATCGTGCGGCTGTCGGTGGGCATCGAGGGAGTCGACGATCTCGTGGGCGACGTTCTCGCCGCCCTGGACCGCGCCACCGCCTGAGCGCCCTCCCGGGTCGACACCCGCATCCGCCAACGCCCAGCAAGCTCATACCGTTTGCATAAGCGCGCCTGTGGGGCGCCATAGTCGACACCGAGGCGGGCCGCCAAGAGTGAGCTCATGGCCCACTCCTCTGACTCTCTCGCTCTCGACGTGGCGGTTCCCGTCTACAACGAGCAGGACTCGCTCGAACGCGGAGTTCGAACCCTGCACGCCTACCTGGCCGCCGAGGTCGACTTCCCATGGCGCGTCACCATCGCCGACAATGCGAGCACCGATCACACCGCGGCGATCGCGGACCGGCTGGCCGCCGAACTGCCGAACGTGGTCGCGGTGCACCTCGCGGAGAAGGGCAGGGGCCGCGCGCTCAAACGGGTGTGGCTCGACTCGCCGGCCGAGGTGGTCGCGTACCTCGACGTGGACCTCTCCACCGACCTGACCGCCCTGCCCCCGCTGGTCGCCCCGCTGCTGTCCGGTCACTCGGATGTCGCCATCGGCACGAGACTCTCCCGTGATTCCCGGGTGGTGCGTGGAGCCAAGCGGGAGTTCGTCTCTCGGTGCTACAACCTGCTGCTTCGGGGCACGATGGCCGTGCGGTTCAGCGACGCCCAGTGCGGATTCAAGGCGCTGCGACGCGAGGTGGCGCAGCAGCTGATCCCTCTCGTCGAGGACGACGGCTGGTTCTTCGACACCGAACTGCTGATCATCGCCGAGCGCTCCGGGTTGCGCATCCACGAAGTCCCGGTGGACTGGATCGACGACCCGCACAGCTCGGTGGACATCGTCTCGACGGCCCGGGACGACCTCCGGGGCATGTTCCGGGTGGGGAGATCGATCATGACCGGGCGGGTGCCGGTGGAGACGATCTACGCCGAACTCGGTCGGCGACCATTCGACTCGGCACGGCCGCCGAGCTTCTTCGGCCAGGTCGTGCGATTCGGCGCGGTCGGCGTGGCCTCGACCGGTGCCTTCGCCCTGCTGTATTTCATCTTCCAGCTGGGGATGCCCGCCCAGGCGGCGAACTTTCTGGCGCTGCTGCTCACCACGGTCGCCAACACGGCGGCCAACCGGCGGTTCACCTTCGGTGTGCGGGGCCGGGCGGGCGCGGCGAGGCACCAGCTCCAGGGGCTCGTCGTGTTCGGGCTGTCCTGGCTGGTGACGAGCGGATCTCTCCTGCTGCTGCACGCGCTTCGGCCGGACTCGGGCCCCCGGGCCGAGCTCATCATCCTCACCCTCGCGAACCTCGTGGCCACCCTGCTCCGATTCGTTCTGCTGCGGGTGTGGGTGTTCCGCGGGCAACGGCGGCCGGCCTCGCCCGGTGCGCCCGCCGCCGACCCCGCGGCGTCTTCCCCCACCCGCCTCAACCAGAAAGTGACGAGCTCATGACCTCATCCACCACCACGACCACCTCCGAGGGCCACCGGCGCCCAGCGGAGGCCGCCGCGGCGACCCTTCGGCGGCTGATCCGCGGCCGGGCAGACACGGCGGCCTGGGAGCGGCCGGCGCTGATCGGCCTGCTCCTCGCGACCGCGGTGCTCTACCTCTGGAACCTCTCGGCGAACGGCTGGGCGAACTCGTTCTACTCCGCGGCGGCGCAGGCCGGATCCGTCAACTGGGAGGCCTTCCTCTACGGATCCTCGGATGCCGCCAACTCCATCACCGTCGACAAGCCGCCGGCGAGCCTGTGGCTCATGGCGCTCTCGGTGCGGCTGTTCGGGCTGAGCTCGTTCAGCATCCTGCTGCCCGAGGCGATCATGGGGGTGCTGACCGTCGGCTTCGTCTACGCCACGGTGCGACGCCACTTCTCCGCCCGCACGGCCCTGCTCGCGGGGGCGGCCCTGGCGATCACGCCGGTCGCCGCGCTGATGTTCCGGTTCAACAATCCGGACGCCCTGCTCGTGCTGCTGATGACCCTCGCCACCTACTTCACCCTCCGCGGCATCGAGAGCGGAAAGATCCGCTGGGTGATGTGGGCCGGCGCGATGATCGGCTTCGGCTTTCTCACGAAGCAACTGCAGGCGTTCCTCATCCTTCCGGTGCTTGCCGGGGTGTACCTCTGGGCGGCGCCCGTCAGGCTCCGCGCGCGGCTGGGTCACCTGTTCGCGGCCCTGGGCACGATCGTCGTCTCCGCCGGCTGGTGGGTGGCGCTCGTCGAACTCGTTCCGGCGAGCATGCGACCGTACATCGGCGGATCGCAGTCCAACAGCTTCCTCGAGCTCACGTTCGGCTACAACGGGTTCGGTCGACTCACCGGCAACGAGACGGGGAGCGTCGGCGGCGGGGGAACCGGCACGGGCATGTGGGGGTCCGCAGGGATCCTTCGCCTCTTCGAGGGCGAGATCGGCGGCCAGATCACCTGGCTCCTCCCTGCCGCGCTCGTCGTGATGGTGGTGGGCTTCGTGCTGCTCTGGAAGACCCCGCGATCCGATCCCCGGCGCGCGGTGCTTGCCCTGTTCGGCGGCTGGCTGCTCGTCACCGCCCTCGCGTTCAGCTTCATGGCCGGCATCTTCCACGCCTATTACACCGTCGCCCTCGCGCCGCCGATAGCCGCGGTGGTGGCCATCGGATCCTCGCTGCTCTGGTCGAGACGTGGCGAACTCTGGGCCAGGATCGTCTCCGCCGCGACGGTGGCGCTCACGGTGTTCTGGGCCTTCGCGCTCCTCGGCGAGGCCACGACCTGGCTGCCCTGGCTCAAGTGGCTCGTGCTGGTGCTGGGTCTCGTGGCCGCCGCGCTTCTGCTCCTGCCGCGTCGCGGTCGGGCCCTGGCCGGGGTCACCCTGGCGGTCACGCTGGTGAGCACCCTGATCGCCCCGGCGGCCTACAGCCTCGAGACCGTGTCGACCGCCCACACCGGCTCGATCGTCACGGCCGGGCCGACGGTGAGCGGCAGCGGGTTCGGTGGCGGAGGTCCCGGCGGCATGGGCCGACCGGGCGGTCAGGGTGGCGCGGGGGGCACTCCTCCCATCGGGAACCTGCCGAACGGGACCCTGCCGACCGGGACCCCTCCGGCCGGTCAGCTCGGTCAACGGCAGACCGGCCAGGCGGGGACGGGTTCGTTCGGTGAGGCGCGGGGAGGCATGGGCGGCCTGCTCGGCGGGGCCAGCGCAAGCTCGGCGGTAGTCGCTCTGCTCGAGTCGAACGCGGCCGAGTACACCTGGGTGGCCGCGGCGGTGGGCTCCAACAACGCGGCGAGCTACCAGCTTGCCTCGGGACTTCCGGTCATGGCGATCGGGGGCTTCAACGGAAGCGACCCGTCCCCCACCCTCACCACGTTCAAGGCCCTCGTAGGCTCGGGCAAGATCCACTACTTCGTCGGTTCGGGATCCGTTGGCCGATCGATCGGGGGCTCGTCGGCGTCCTCCGAGATCGCCACCTGGGTCGCGGCCACCTTCACCGCGAAGACCGTGGACGGAGTCACGATCTACGACCTCACCGCCCCGGTCGGCTGATCGGCGGGACCGATCGTGCCCGTTCGTCGCGACTGTTCCCCCTCGAGGTGGGCAACCGTGTCGAACGGGCACAGGCGGTAAGTCGTGGCACCCTGTCCGTTTATCGCTAGCCGTTTCGATGCCGCCGCTGCGACGATTGGGTCATGATGATGGCCTCATGACCGCGGAAGCGACCACGAACACCGGCGTGCCCCACGCCGGCACGGTGGGACTCCTCCAGGGCTCTGCGCTCTACATCGCCGCGGTTCTCGGCACCGGCATCCTCGTGCTGCCGTCCCTGGCGGCGAGCACCGCCGGTCCGGCGTCGATCGTGGCGGTGTTCGCGGTGCTGCTGCTGTCGATTCCGCTTGCCGGCACCTTCGCTGCGCTCGCGGCCAGATACCCGGATGCCGGGGGCGTCGCCACCTTCGTTCGCCTCGCCCTCGGCAGGACGCCGGCGCGGATGGCCGGCTACTTCTTCTTCTTCGGGGTCTGTGTCGGATCGCCGGTCGTGGCGGTGCTCGGCTCCTCCTACGTCGTGGCGATCTTCGGCGGGCCCCGCTGGGCCGTCATCGTGGGGGCCGTCCTGATCCTGATTCTCCCACTCGTGTCGAACGCCTACGGACTGCGGGTCTCGGGGGTGGCGCAGCTCGTGCTCACCGGCGCACTCATCGCTATCGTGATCGGCGTCGTCGCGGTGTCGGCGCCCGCCTCGAGGCCGCAGAACTTCACTCCGTTCCTGCCGCACGGCTGGTCGGGAGTGGGAGCGGCCATCAGCCTCTTTGTCTGGGCATTCGCCGGCTGGGAGGCCGTCACCCACATCGCGGGGGAGTTCCGCAACCCCCGCCGCACCATCCCGCTCGCCACCGGGATCGCGATCGCCGCGGTGGGGGCGGCATACCTCGCCCTGCAGGCCGTGACCGTCTCCGTGCTCGGCAGCGCGGCCGGCGCCGGCGCGGTGCCGCTGCTCGACCTCGTCGCGAGAACAGCGCCCGGTGTCGGCCCCGCCTTCGTGGCCATCGTCGCTGCCGTCGTGTCGCTCGGTGTGCTCAACGCCTATCTCGGCGCCTTCGCCAAGCTCGGCGCGTCACTCGGTCGCGACGGCGACCTGCCCGGGTGGCTCGCCCGGGGAGTGGAATCCGGCGGCATCCCCCGGCGCAGCCTCGCCGTCGTCGGTGGGCTCGCGTTCGTCTATCTCGCGGCCCTCGTGGCGAGCGGCCTGTCGCTGCAGCCGTTCATCCTCATCCACACCAGCTGCATGGTGGCGGTGTACGCCCTCGGCATGGCAGCCGCGGTGAGGCTCCTCGAACGGTGGTCAGTCGGCTGGTGGCTCGCCGTCGTGTCCTGCGTTCTCGTGCTGGGCCTGCTCCTGCTGGCGGGTAGCCACCTCCTCATTCCCGGTATTCTCGCCGTTGCGGCCATCGTGGTCGGACTCGCCACAAGGAGACGACCATGACCGAATACCGCGCCCGCTTCGACGCGCGAGTCGAGTTCGCCAACGGCGGCGGTCTCGGCGCCGAGGGCTTCAGGATCGATCTGCCGAGCCCGGACGTCACCGAGGCGGATGTCGCCCGACTCTTCGTGGGCCACCTGGGACTGGCACTGGTCTCGACGGTATCCGTCTCGAACCTCGTGATCGCGCAGGAACAGCACCGCGGCACCCGCGGAGTCGAGTCGCCACCGACGGCCCCTCCTGGCCGGCTCGTGGACCTCAGCCACACCATCCGCGCCGGGCTCATCACCTATCCCGGACTGCCTGCTCCCGTCATCACCCCGCATCTCACGCGCGAGCAGTCGATCGACAGGTACGCGCCCGGCACCCAGTTCGCCATGGACATCATCACCATGATCGGCAACACCGGCACCTACCTCGACAGCCCCTTCCATCGGTTCGAGGGTGGGGACGACCTGGCCGACCTCGACCTCGCGACCCTCGTCGACCAGCCCGCGGAAGTATTCCATTTGCAGGATGTATCGGCGCGAGGCATTCCCGCCGAGGTGTTCCTCGACCGCGACCTCGCCGGCACGGCGGTCCTGCTGCACACCGGCTGGAGCTCACGATTCGGCACGCCCGGCTATGCCACCGGCGCGCCATTCCTCAGCGCCGAGGGTGCCAGTCATCTGGCCGAGGCGGGGGTCACCCTGGTCGGCATCGACTCGCTCAACATCGACGACACCGAGGGCGGGGGCGAGCGTCCGGCGCACACCACGCTGCTCCGCTCCGGCATCCACGTCGTCGAACACCTCACCAACCTCGCCGCGCTGCCGCCTTCCGGCAGCAGCGTCACCGCCGTGCCGCCGAAGGTCGAGGGGTTCGGCACCTTCCCCGTGCGCGTCTTCGCGCGGGTGCTCTGAACCGGCGCTCACCCGCTCCCGGGGCCGGCCAAGCGTGGGCCATAATGGTTTTCGTTGTACGTGAAATGTGATCGTACACATCACACGTCGACGAAGCCGGACTACCTCTCATGGAACCAGACAAGGTTCGCGCCCCGAATATTCGGGACGTCGCACGCCTGGCCGGCGTGTCGTACCAGACGGTCTCGCGGGTTCTCAACAACTCGGAGAGCATCAAGGACACCACCAAGCAGCGCGTGCTGGAGGTGATAGCGCAGGTCGGCTATCGACCGAACCAGGCCGCCCGGGCCCTGGTGACGAGTCGCACCCGTACGATCGGCGTGCTCACGTCGCAGACCGCCCACTACGGACCGACCACGAGCCTGCACGCCATCGAGGAGGCCGCGCGCGAGGCGGGCTACCTGATCAGCACGACGAGCCTGGCCACGAGCGATCACGCGGCGATCGTGGACCGGCTCGAACACCTGATGCGCCAGGCGGTCGAGGGGCTCGTCGTGATCGCCCCCCAGGTTCGCGTGTTCGACGCGATCCGGCATCTCGACATCAGCGTGCCGCTCGTGACCCTCGATTCCACCCGGCGGGACGACCACCGCAGCCTCTCGGTGGACCAGATCGCCGGGGCGCGGATGGCCACCCGCCACCTCATCGATCTTGGGCATCGCGAGATCGTGCATCTCTCGGGTCCGCAGGACTGGATCGAGGCCGAGGCGCGGATGACCGGCTTTCTCCGCGAGGTCGACGACGCCGACCTCACGACCCACCCCCCGATCCTCGGTGACTGGACGGCGGATTTCGGGCACCACGTCGGCCGCGAGCTCCTCCGGTATCGGGACTTCACCGCGGTGTTCGCCGCGAACGACCAGATGGCCCTCGGCCTGATCCACGCCTTCCGGGACGCCGGACTCGACGTGCCGGGCGACGTGAGCGTCGTCGGCTTCGACGACATTCCGGAGGCCGCACACTACTGGCCGCCGCTCACAACGGTGCGCCAGGATTTCGCCGAAATCGGCCGACGGTCGGTCGCGATGCTGCTGGCCGAACTCCGTGGCGAAGTGGAGTCCAACCACGAGCAGGTTCGGCCCGAGCTGATCGTTCGAAAATCAACCGCGCCGCCCCGAATTTAGGCTCGAGATGATGTTAGCGATCACATTTTGATTTCAAAGATGCGTTAACTTCTTGACGACAACGGTTTCTTGCTGCACTCTCGAGGGATGCCTGCATCGCCGCATCCGGTTTCCAGGGGCGTCCGCAACCCCGGGTCCCAGACGGCTCTGCGCGAACTCAATCAGAAGCGGGTGGTCGACGCGCTCCTCGGCGGTGGTCCGTCCACCCAGGCCGAGCTCTCCAGGCAGACCGGGCTGTCCACCGCGACTGTCTCCAACATCATCAAGAAAATGGCCCACTCCGGCATGGTGGCGACGGAACCCACCACGAGTTCCGGGCGCCGTGCGCTTCTCGTGCGACTCATCAGCAACGGCGCGGTGGCGGTGGGGATCGACTTCGGCCGCCGTCACCTCAGGATCGTGATTGTCACCTTGGGACACGTCGTGGTCGACGAGGAGTACGTGGAGCTTCCCCCGGCCACCGCGCGGAGGAGGGCATCGACCGCGCCGCCGAATTGCTTGCCGTCATGCTCGAGCGGCATGGCATCGCTCCCTCGTCGGTGCTGGGCGTGGGGGTCGGCATTCCCGGTCCGATCGACCAGCGCACCAACACCGTCGTGCAGGGGGCCATCCTGCCCGAGTGGGTGGGCATCCACCTGCCGGACCTCGAGAAACGCCTGCATTTCCCGGTAGTTTTCGACAACGACGCCAATCTCGGTGCCCTCGCCGAGGTCACCTGGGGGCCGCATAACTCCGTGGAGAATCTCGCCTTCGTGAAGATCGGAAGCGGCATCGGAGCCGGGCTGATTCTCAATGGACGCCCGTACTACGGCAGTCTCGGAATCACCGGAGAAATCGGCCACGAGACCATCACCGACAACGGGCTGGTCTGCCACTGCGGCAATCGCGGCTGCCTCGAGACCGTCGCCTCCACGTCCGTGATGATGCAATTGCTCAGCCGCGGGGGCACCCAGACGGTGACCACGGCCGATATCGTGCGGAACGCGCTCGCCGGCGACTCCGCAACCCTGCGGGTGCTTGACGACTCGGGCGTCGCCATCGGTCGGGCGCTCGCCAGCATCGCCAACCTCATCAACCCGCAAGTGATCGTCATCGGGGGACCGCTTGCCGGTCTCGGCGACATCCTCCTGAAGCCGATCGAGCGCGGCCTCCGCCGTCATGCAGTGCCGAGCGTCGGGGAGGCGACCACGATCGTGATGTCGGCGCTCGGCGCGGCCTCGCTCGTGCTCCAGGCGTCCGGAATGCGTCAAAACTGAGTCGTTACGGACTTGTTGTGTTCACAACTTGACGACAAGACCGTTCTCGGGGTTTAGTCTGTTAGCGGGCAAAATTCAGCCCTGATGACAAGGGAGTCCTACGTGAAAGCAGATGCGCCCGCCGCACGTGTGAACGTACACATCCCGCCGTTCGATGGCGCGGAGGTCCGGCATGACAACTGAGCCGATCATTCTCGAGATGCGCTCGATCACCAAGGAATTCCCGGGCGTCAAGGCGCTCGACCGGGTGTCCCTCACGGTGAAGGCCGGCGAGATCCATTCGATCTGCGGGGAAAACGGGGCGGGAAAGTCCACCCTGATGAAGGTTCTGTCCGGGGTGTACCCCTATGGCACCTACGACGGCGACATCATCTTCCAGGGCGCCGAGTGCCGATTCAAGGACATCAAGTCGAGCGAGGCCGCCGGCATCGTGATCATTCATCAGGAGCTCGCCCTCATCCCGGAGCTCTCGATCACCGAGAACATCTTCCTCGGCAACGAGCCACGTGGTCGCTTCGGCAACATCGACTGGGTCGTGGCCAAGAAGACCGCAATCGACCTGCTTGCGCGCGTCGGCCTCGTCGACGACCCGGACACCCAGATCAAGAACCTCGGTGTGGGCAAGCAGCAGCTGGTGGAGATCGCCAAGGCGCTGCACAAGTCGGTGAAGCTCCTCATCCTCGACGAGCCGACCGCGGCGCTCAACGAGGCGGACTCGCAGCACCTGCTCGACCTGATCCTCGGCCTCAAGGGTCGCGGCATCGCGTCCATCATGATCTCCCACAAGCTCAACGAGATCGAGCAGATTTCCGACGAGATCACGATCATCCGCGACGGCAAGTCGATCGAGACGCTCAACATCAAGGAGGATGGGGTCAACGAGGACCGCATCATCCGAGGCATGGTGGGGCGCACGCTCGAGAACCGCTTCCCGGACCGCAACTCGAAGATCGGCGAGGTCTTCTTCGAGGTGCGGAACTGGACAGTGCAGCATCCCCTCACCGCCGAGCGCATGGTGGTCAAGAACTCCAGCTTCAGCGTCCGTCACGGCGAGGTCGTGGGATTCGCCGGGCTCATGGGCGCCGGTCGCACGGAGCTGGCGATGAGCATCTTCGGTCGCTCCTACGGCAACTTCATCTCCGGCCAGGTGTTCATGAACGGCAAGGAGATCCAGCTGCGTAACGTCGCGGAGGCGATCGACAACGGTCTTGCCTACGTGAGCGAGGACCGCAAGGCGCTCGGGCTCAACCTCCTCGACGACATCAAGGAGTCGGTGGTCTCGGCCAAGCTCTCCAAGATCTCGCGCGGCCAGGTGATCGACAAGGTGAAAGAGCACAACATCGCCGAGGAGTATCGCAAGAGCCTCCGGATCAAGACGCCGACCGTGCAGGAGGGCGTGAACAAGCTCTCGGGAGGCAACCAGCAGAAGGTGGTGCTGGCGAAGTGGATGTTCACCGATCCGGACCTGCTCATCCTTGACGAGCCGACCCGCGGAATCGACGTCGGTGCTAAGACGGAGATCTACGGGATCATCCGCGACCTCGCCGCCCAGGGCAAGGGAGTGATCATGATCTCCTCTGAGCTGCCGGAGCTTCTCGGGGTCTCCGACCGCATCCTGACGATCTTCGAAGGCACCATCACCAACGACATCCCGGCGTCGGAAGCCGACCCGGAAACCCTCATGAGAAGCATGACCTCCTCGAAGAAGAAAGTTACCCAGCCATGAGCGCTACGACAGAAGCCCCGAAGAAGTCGGGCGGTATCCGTGACCTGAGCAAGATGTTCGGCAGCGGATCCAGCACTCGCCAGGTCGGCATCCTCGGCGCGTTGATCGTCATCATCATCCTGTTCCAGATCCTGACCGGTGGGCTCACGCTCGACCCGATCAACCTCATCAACCTGGTCAACCAGAACGCGTACGTGCTGATCCTGGCGATCGGCATGGTGATGGTGATCATCGCCGGCCACATCGACCTGTCTGTGGGATCGGTCGCCGCCTTCACCGGCATTATCGTGGCCATCTCGATGCAGAGCTGGCACTTCCCGCCGCTGCTCGCGATCCTCTTCGGCCTCGTCGTGGGAACGCTGATCGGCATGTGGCAGGGATTCTGGGTTGCCTACGTCGGCGTGCCGGCCTTCATCGTGACCCTGGCCGGAATGCTCATCTTCCGCGGCGGCAACCAGCTCGTGGGCAACTCGCAGAGCATCCCGGTTCCCGACTCCTTCGCCATCATCGGCAACGGATTCATCCCGGACTTCGGGCCGCAGTTCGGCTTCAGCAACGGCACTCTCATCCTCGGCGTTCTCGTCGCGCTGGCCGTGGTCTGGGGCGAGGTCCGGGCTCGCCGCACGCAGCGCAAGATGGGGTCGGAGAGCGCGCCCCTCTGGGTGAGCGTGGTCAAGGTCGTCATCCTGCTCGCGGTTGTGCTCTACGCGACCTACCTCTTCGCGACGGGCCGCCCGGGAACCAGCTACCCGGTCTCGGGCATCATCCTTGGCGTGCTCGTGCTGCTGTACTCGTTCATCACCCGCAACACCACCTTCGGCCGCCACATCTACGCCGTCGGCGGCAACTGGCACGCCGCGGAGCTCTCCGGCGTCAACATCAGGCGCATTAACTTCCTCGTGATGATGAACATGTCGATCCTCGCGGCGCTGGCCGGGATGATCGCGGTCGGTCGGTCCGTCGCCTCCGGCCCCGGCGACGGCGTCGGCTGGGAGCTCGACGCGATCGCGGCCGTGTTCATCGGTGGTGCGGCGGTCTCCGGCGGCATCGGCACCATCGTCGGTTCCATCGTCGGTGGTTTCGTGATCGCCGTGCTCAACAACGGCCTGCAGCTTCTCGGCGTGGGAGTCGACCGGGTGCAGATCATCAAGGGCCTCGTGCTCCTCGTGGCCGTCGGCATCGACGTCTACAGCAAGAAGCAGGGCAGACCCTCGATCATCGGCCGGTTCACTCGTGCCCGCCGAGTCAACGAAGATCTCGACACCCCGCGCGTGCTGCCCACGGATCCTCAGGAAGAAACAGCACGCCCCAAGTCCACTACGCCGAATTGATCACTCGCGTAGCCCCTGGGGGCGCCCGTTGCCCCCAGTCTTTCCACTGCACCAACAGACAACAGAAAGAGACAACACATGCGTAAGTTCGCAATCACGACCGTGGCAATCGCCGGGGTCGCACTGATGGCCCTGTCGGGCTGCTCGAGCCGTGGCACGACCACCAGCTCGTCCGGCGCCGCTGCCGGATTCAAGGCCGGCTCCGTCGTCGGCGTCGCCCTTCCGGACAAGACCTCGGAGAACTGGGTTCTGGCCGGAAAGCTCTTCGAGGAGGGCATCGCCAAGGCCGGGTTCAAGGCAGACGTGCAGTACGCGCCGGCCACCAACACGGTGTCGGAGCAGCAGAACCAGATCACGTCGATGACGACCAAGGGTGCCAAGGTCATCGTCATCGGTGCCAAGGATGGTTCGCAGCTCGGTTCGCAGGTCAGCGCCGCTCACAGCGCGGGCGCCTCCGTCATCGCGTACGACCGCCTCATCCTGAACACCAAGGATGTCGACTACTACGTGGCATACGACAACGAGAAGGTCGGTGAGCTCCAGGGCCAGGCACTTCTCGACGGCATGAAGGCTCGCTTCCCGGACGCCAAGACGTACAACATCGAGCTGTTCTCCGGCTCGTCGGACGACGCCAACGCTCCGGTGTTCTTCAAGGGCGCGATGAAGGTGCTGCAGCCGAAGATCGATGACAAGACACTGACCGTCGTCTCCGGCCAGACCGACATCAAGCAGACGGCGACCGCCGGATGGCTTGCCCAGAACGCCCAGACCCGCATGGACACCCTCCTCGCGGCGAACTACACGGGCAGCACCGTTCTGAACGGCGTTCTGTCGCCGAACGACACGCTGGCTCGCGCCATCATCACGTCGATTCACGCGGCGGGCAAGGACAAGCCGGTTCAGCCCGTCATCACCGGTCAGGACTCCGAGGCCGCCTCGATCCCGCTGATCATGAGTGGAGTGCAGTACTCCACGATCAACAAGGACACGACGAAGCTCGTTGCCCAGACCATCGCGATGATCAAGGACCTTGCCGCCGGCAAGACGCCTTCGACCAACTCGACGGACTACAACAACGGTGTCAAGGTTGTTCCGACGTACCTGCTCCCGCCGGAGCTCGTCACCAAGGACAACGCCGCCGAGTCGTACAAGAACACCCCGTCACTCGAGGCGCTGACCAAGTAGTCACGGTTCGATGATCAAGGTTCGGCCCCCGCGGAATCCGCGGGGGCCGAACTTTTTTGCGCCCGGGAGTCGAGCCGAGGATTTTTCCCACTGCGAGTCGGCCGAAGACTATCCTGAGACTGTTCGTCCCTAAGAGTGCAGTTAACCGGGAGCGCCCGAGTCGACGGGAGGTGACCCCGTGGCAGCCCAAACCGATACCCGATCGGAGGCCGAGGGGCTCGCGTCGCCCCTGATCCGCACGCCAGACCAGCGGCTCCGGATCTTCGTCAGTTCCACGCTGCGGGAACTCGCCCCGGAGCGCAAAAGCGCGCGGGTGGCCATCGAGCGGCTGCATCTCGCGCCCGTCATGTTCGAGCTTGGCGCTCGCCCGCATCCGCCCCGCGAGCTGTACCGTGCCTACCTCCAACAGAGCCACGTCTTCGTGGGACTGTACTGGGAGCGGTATGGCTGGGTGGCGCCGGGTGAGGAGGTCTCGGGACTCGAAGACGAGTACAACCTCGCGCCAACACTCCCCAAGCTCATCTACATCAAGGAACCGGCCGAGTCGCGGGATGCCGGCCTCACGGCCCTGCTCGCACGGATTCGGGACAGTGACAACGCGTCGTTCAAATACTTCTCCACTCCCGAGGAGCTCGGCGAACTCCTCGAGGCGGACCTCGCGACGATGCTGGCCGAGAGCTTCGAGCGGAGCCTCGAGCCGCCGGCCCCCGCGCAGTCGATCGTGGTCGCGGCCGAAGAGACGGGGGTGCTCCCCCACCCGCTCTCGGAACTGGTGGGACGGGAGCGTGAGGTCGATGCGCTGGTGACGGCGCTCACGCGGGAGCGAGGCAGGCTCCTCACCCTGACCGGCCCGGGCGGAATCGGCAAGAGCCGGCTCGCCATCGACGTGGGCAATCGGGTGCGCAGGGACTTCCCTGGTGGCGTGTGGTTCGTCGACCTGTCCACGGTGCACGACGCCGCGCTCGTGCCCACGGCGATCGCACAGTCCCTCGGCGTGCGCAATGCCGGCGACGGACCCCTGATGGAAAAGATCACGACGGCACTCTCGAATCGCAAGGCGCTGCTCGTGATCGACAACTTCGAGCAGGTGCTCGACGCGGCGACCACGCTCTCTGCGCTCCTGGCCGCCGCGCCCGAACTCACGATGCTGGTGACGAGTCGGATGCTCCTGCGGGTCTCCGGGGAGCGGACATTCGAGGTCGGCTCGCTCGGGCTGCCGGCCCTTACGCGGCGAACCGATGTCGCCTCGGTGCTCGCCTCGGCATCCGTCGCCCTGTTCGTGGAGCGCGCCCGCGCGGTGAAGCCAGACTTCGAGGTGACGGCGGAGAACATGGGGGACGTCGCGCGGATCTGCATCGTCCTCGAGGGGGTTCCGCTTGCCCTGGAACTCGCGGCCGCGCGCATCCGCATCCTTCCGCCGGCCACTCTGATCGAGCGACTCGACCGAGGCCTCGCGTTGCTGGCTGGCGGCGCCAGGGACCTGCCGGCACGACAGCAGACCCTGCGCAGCACGATCGAGTGGAGCACCCAGTTGTTGCGGGAGGACGAGCTGTTGCTGCTCGAGCAGCTGGGGGTATTCGCCGGAGGCTTCTCGCTCGAGGCCGCGGAGGATGTCTGTGTGACGCCGTCGGGTTCGCGGGTGCTCGACCTGCTCGAGACCCTCGTCGACAGCAGCCTCGTGCGCCAGCAGGACCGCGGCGACCGACCGTACTTCACCATCCTCGCCACCGTGCGCGAGTACGCCCTGGAGAAGTTGGCGGACCGCGGGCAGCTCGAGGACGCCGGACGGCGGCACGCCACCTACTACCTGCGTGAGAGCCGACACGCCAAGCGGATGCTCGACGGCTCGGAGCAGGCCGACTGGGCCGCGCGGCTCGCCGACGAACGGGACAACCTGCGGGCGGCCGAGCGCTTCTGGCTGGACCACCGGGAGTGGGTCTCGGCAGCCGAATTCGCCTGGAACCTCTACCTGTACTGGTGGATCGGCGGTCACCTGGGCGAGGTGCGGGTGTGGATGGACGAGGTGCTCGAGTCCGGAGACGAGCTGCCGGACCTCACGAGGGCCCAGGCCCTCTACTTCACGCGGGCGATCACCTTCTGGCAGGACCGGGAGAAGGAGATCGTTCCGGGTCTCACCGAGAGTGCTCGACTGTTCCGCGCGCAGCACGACCGATCGGGTGAGGCCTTCGCGCTCGTGTCCCTCGCCCTCGCTGTGCTGTCGGCACCCGAACCGGACGTGGCGCAAGCCGATGCCGAACTCGAGCAGGGGGTGGACCTGTTCCGTCAGGCCGGGGATCGGTGGGGCGAGGCGATGGCCTTCGTCACCCGCGGTCGGGTGGCGCTCATGCGGCATGACCTGGAAGGAGCGCTCACCTGTTTCACCGAGAGCCTCGCCCTGACCAAGTTGCAGCGGGACGACCTCGGCACCGCCATCGCCCTTCACCACCTCGGGTGGGTCAACCTGTTGAGCGGGGATCCGGCCAAGGCGGCGGCGGCGTTCGACGAGAGCCTCTCGATCTCGGCCCGCCTCGGCCATGTGGAGGGAGTGGCCTGGGGCCTCGAGGGATTCGTGGGAATCGCCGCGGCGTCGAACGACGCCGATCGAGCAGGTCGACTGCTGGGGGCATCCGAATCGCTTCGTGAGCAGACGGGGCTCTACAACGCGCGGAGCTTCTCCCTTCACGAGCGGGCGGTGCAGTCGATCATCGACGGCCCCGCTGCGGCCGAATTCGAGCGGGCGCGGCTGGAGGGTCATGACCTGTCGCTCGAGGAGGCGGTGTCGCTCGCCCTGCCCGCAGCGGTGGTGCGGCAGAGCACGCGAACGAACGCGGTGGACGCGAACTAGGAGGAGCCGGTGTCGAACCAGCGCAACAACCTGTCCCGGGTTCGCGGGCGCGGCAACGGAGGCGACGCGATCCTGGCCCCCACCCGGTGGCTGGGGATTGTGATCCTGCCATTTCTGGCCGCCGCGAGCGTGCTCCTCTACGGCTTCCCGACCGGTACCGACCGGCTGTTCGCCTGGACCATCGTTCCTCCGCTCACCGCCATGCTTCTCGGGAGCGCCTACATCGGAGGGATCTGGTTCTTCATCGGGGTGGTGATCGAGCGACGCTGGCACCGCGTGGCGAACGGGTTTCCCGCCGTGATCGTGTTCGCGACCCTCGCCGGAATTGCCACGCTCCTGCACTGGGATCGCTTCCACCATGGGCACATCTCCTTCATCACCTGGGTGGTGCTCTACGTCACCACTCCGTTCCTGGTGCTTGCGGCCTGGATCGCGAATCGCCGGGCGGATCCGCGGTTGCCGGAGTCCGTCGACGTCACGGTTCCGAGGGGGATTCGGTTCACGCTTGCCGTGATCGGGGTGCTCGCGATCGTCGCCGGGCTCGCCCTCTTCGTCTTCCCAGCCGCCTTCCTCAACACCTGGGCGTGGCAGCTCACCCCGCTCACCGCCCGCATCGTCGGGGCGATACTGACGCTGCCCGGCATGGTCGACATCCTCTTTCTCGTGGACTCGCGGTGGAGCGCGTTCCGGCTGATCTTCCAGGCGCAACTGGTGAGCCTCGCGTTCATAGTCGTTGCCCTCTTCCTGCGCCGGGGCGACCTCGAGTGGTCGCGGCTGGCCGCGCCCGCCTTCGTCGGGGGGATCATCCTGTCGTTTGGGCTCTACCTGGCGACCTACGTCTTCTGCGAGCGGCGGCGCGGCTGAGAGGGTTCCGGCCGACGGGTCGGCCCGGGCGCCGAGTGTCCGCCGTTCTGCTTGCACCTATTGCCCCACCCGGCCCGCGCTCGACCTGGCCCGTCCATAACTCCTGCAGATTCGCCGGGGCCTGGTGCGTGGCCCCCAGATCCCGCGGGTGGTCAGTGCTGCTCGGCCAGTTTTGCCGGAGTTGTGCACGCCGGGACACTGCAGGCAGGAGAACCGGGCGGCGCGCGGCGGCGCGACGCGGGGCAGGCCCCCCGCTAGGCGGCCTCCCGGCCAAGGCCGGTCGATGCGTCGCCCGCCGTGCATAACTCCTGCTGTTTGCGCCGGCAGTGCCTCGGGCCCGCGGGATCGCGGGGGTCGGCGGGCGGCTCGGCGATTCCAGCCTGAGTTATGCACGGGGAAGAGGGGAGGCGAGCGCGGGCGGGATGGCCCGGGCGGGATCGCGCGGGAGGGGGGATGGCCCGGGCGGGATGGCGCGGAAGGCCCGGGAGGCGGGATTGCCCGGGACGCGAGCGCGGGATCGACCCGCCTCCTTCTCTTTGGGGCGAGCGACGATGTAGCATAGCAGGGGAAATGTGAGCGATCACATTTGAGAGACTGACGAAGGAGTCGCAATGGCCGCTGAGCCGGGGACCATCGGGCCGGACGACCGGTACGTGATCGGAATCGACTACGGCACTCTGTCGGGCCGGGCCGTTGTGGTGAGGGTGTCCGACGGTGTCGAGTTGGCATCGGCCACCCACGACTACCCGCACGCGGTGATGGATACGGTGCTCGCGTACACGGGCAAGGCGTTGCCGCCCGAGTGGGCGCTGCAGGTGCCGTCCGACTACGTCGAGGTGCTGAAGACCGCGGTTCCCGCCGCGGTGGCGGCCGCGGGCATCGATCCGGCCGCCGTGATCGGCATCGGCACCGACTTCACCGCGAGCACTCCGCTGCCGGTGATCGCCGACGGCACCCCGCTCAACGAGCTCGCCGAGTTCGCCGACCGGCCGCACGCCTACGTCAAGCTCTGGAAACACCACGCGGCCCAGGGCCAGGCCGACCGCATCAACCGGGTCGCCGCCGAGCGGAACGAGACCTGGCTTCCCCGCTACGGCGGGCTCATCTCGAGCGAGTGGGAGTTCGCCAAGGGGCTGCAGCTGCTCGAGGAGGATCCGGAACTCTACGAGCGGATGGACCACTGGGTGGAGGCGGCGGACTGGATCGTCTGGCAGCTCACCGGCCGTTACGTGCGCAACGCGTGCACGGCCGGGTACAAGGGCATCCTGCAGGACGGCGAGTACCCCAGCCGGGAGTTCCTCGCCGCGCTCAACCCCGCCTTCGCCGGCTTCGCGGATGACAAGGTCGCCCACGAGATCGGCCAGCTCGGCGACGCTGCCGGCACGCTTTCGGCGCGGGCCGCAGCCTGGACCGGGCTGCCGGCCGGCATCGCCGTGTCGGTGGGAAACGTGGACGCCCACGTGACCGCGCCGGCGGCGCAGGCCGTTGAGCCCGGCCAGATGCTCGCGATCATGGGCACCTCGACCTGCCACGTGATGAACTCCGACATCCTCACCGAGGTGCCCGGCATGTGCGGTGTCGTCGACGGAGGAATCGTCTCCGGACTGTACGGCTACGAGGCCGGCCAGTCCGGGGTCGGCGACATCTTCGCCTGGTACGTGAACAACCAGGTGCCCGGCAGCTACCTCGAGGCGGCGGCGCAGCGGGGCATCGGCATCCACGAGCACCTCACCGACCTCGTCAAGGACCAGCCGGTGGGAGGGCACGGGCTCGTCGCGCTCGACTGGCAGAGCGGAAACCGATCGGTGCTCGTCGACCACGAGCTGAGCGGCGTCGTGCTCGGCACGACGCTCACCACCCGGCCCGAGGAGATCTACCGCGCCCTGTTCGAGGCGACCGCGTTCGGCACCCGCACGATCGTGGAGACCTTCAACGCCAGCGGCGTGCCGGTCACCGAGTTCATCGTGGCTGGGGGGCTCAAGCGCAACCCCTTCCTCATGCAGGTCTACAGCGACGTGCTGCGGATGCCGATCTCCATCATCGCGAGCGAGCAGGGGCCGGCGCTCGGGTCGGCCATCCACGCCGCCGTCGCCGCCGGTGCCTACCCTGACGTGCTCACGGCCGGCCGCGCGATGGGAAAGGTCGACCGCGCGGTGTACGTACCGAACGCCGAGGCGGCGGACGCCTACGACCGGCTGTTTGCGGAATACGCCACACTGCACGACTACTTCGGTCGAGGGGCGAACGAGGTCATGCATCGGCTCAAGGCCATGAAGCGAGAGGCAGCAGCATGAGCGACCTGCGGCAGGCCATCGACGGCGTTCGCGCGGACGTGTGCGCTCTGCACGAGCTTCTCGTGCGCTACCGGCTGGTGATCTGGACGGGCGGCAACATCTCGGGCCGGGTGCCCGGTGCCGACCTCTTCGTGATCAAGCCGAGCGGCGTCGAGTACGACGACCTCACTCCGGGCAACATGATCCTCTGCGATCTCGACGGCACGGTCATCGAGGGCAAGCATGCGCCATCGAGCGACACCGCGGCGCACGCGTACGTCTACCGCAACATGCCGCACGTGAACGGGGTCGTGCACACGCACTCCACCTACGCCACGGCGTGGGCGGCGCGCGGCGAGGTCGTGCCCTGCGTGATCACCGGCCAGGCAGACGAGTTCGGCGGGGAGATCCCGGTCGGGCCGTTCGCCATCATCGGCGACGAATCCATCGGCGAGGGCATCGTCGCGACGCTCTCCGGTCATCGCTCCCGCGCCGTGCTGATGCAGAACCACGGGGTCTTCACCATCGGAAAGAGTCCCCGCGACGCCGTGAAGGCCGCCGTCATGGCCGAAGACGTGGCGCGCACCGTGCACATCGCGCGCCAGCTCGGCGACACAATCCCCATCCCGCAGGACAAGATCGACGCCCTGTTCGACCGCTACCAGAACGTCTACGGGCAGGCCCCGGCCGGCTCGCTCGACGGGCCGGTCGCCCAAACCACCCCGGACCTCGACCCAGAAGGACTTGACGCATGAGCCGCTCGATAATCCCCGACCTCGCCTCCTCCGAGGTGTGGTTCCTCACCGGCAGCCAGAACCTCTACGGCGAGGAGACCCTCGCGCAGGTGGCCGAGCAGTCGCATGAGATCGCCCGGGCCCTCAACGCCGCGAGTGACATCCCCGTGACCGTGGTGTGGAAGCCGGTGCTCAAGGACTCCGACTCGATCCGCCGCCTGGCGCTCGAGGTGAACGCGCAGGACAAGGTGATCGGTGTCATCGCCTGGATGCACACCTTCAGCCCGGCCAAGATGTGGATCACCGGCCTCGACCTGCTGCGCAAGCCCCTGTTGCACCTGCACACCCAGGCGAACGTCGCGCTGCCGTGGTCGGAGATCGACTTCGACTTCATGAATCTCAACCAGGCCGCGCACGGTGACCGGGAGTTCGGCTACATCCAGACCCGCCTCGGTG
>NZ_JAYSJZ010000051.1:0-25947 GCF_043726815.1 Lacisediminihabitans sp. | reverse complement strand
CGAGGCTCCAATCCTGGCTGGTGCTGAAGTTGCGCGCGAGGTTCGGGCCCCAATATCCGGCGCCGACCACGGCGACACGCAATTTCGCGTTCATTGCATTCCCCCTTACGAGTTCGCTTTCGGGAACGAACCCGGGTTCTACTGGGTGAGGATCACATCCACCCAAAAATTGTGTGAAGCAACATTGTTCGGCTGTCCCGTTCCGTAGGTGTAGGCGCCGCCGTTCGCCACGGTGGTCAGAGGCCCGCTCGTGATCGGAGTCGATAGCCCGTTGAGATCCACGGCGTACTGGCCCACCGGGGCGTAGTACGACGCCCAGTATTCGGTTCCAGCGGTGATGGGCATCGGCTGCGCCAGCACCACGGTCTGCCACCCGCTTGCCGTCTCGTTGGTCGCCGTCGCCGTCGCGAGTTGAGTGCCGGTGGCGCTCCAGAGGTATACCTGGTGCGTCCCCGTGTTGGTCGGGCCCTTGTAGAAACGGATGGCGGCGATCGATCCGGCAACCGACGACGTGAAGCGCACGCCCACCTGCACCGGACCCGGGTCGGCCCAGTCCGCGTTTACCGGAACGCTGGTGTCGGCGAACAGGGACGTTCCCGTGGGCACCGGCGTGGGTGTGGGCGTGGGTGTGGGTGTGGGCGTCGGCGTCGGCGTCGGCGTGGGCGTCGGCGTCGGTGTGGGGGCCGGCGTCGCGTACGCGAAGCTCACGTCGACGAAGTAGTTCGTCGCACTGTAACTGTTGATCGGGAAACCACCGTTTGAGCCGTAGAGGTACAGTCCGTTGTTCGTCGTGCCGGCGGTCAGCGGACCGCTCGTCTTCGGCGACGTGAAGTAGTTGACCGTGTTCGAGTAGTGCCCGCTGGGCGCCTGGTAGGAAACCACGTACTGAGTGCCCGCCGTGAGGGCGACCGGGGAGGAGAGTGCCGCCGACTGCCATCCTGTCGCCGTCTCATTCACGAAGGTCACGGTTGCCAGCAACTGTCCAGTGGACGACCACAGGTGCCCGACGTGGCTGCCGGAGTTGCCGGGGCCCTTGTAGAAGCGGATCGCCGTGACGGTTCCGGCGACCGACGGCGTGAACGAGACGCCGAGTTCCACCGATGAGGTGTCGGTGGATGCGGCCACCGCCGGCGTCTCGGTGCCGAACAGCGTCGAAATGGTCGTCGTTGTGCTGTCGAGCGTCGTGAACGACCACGTCTGGGTGGACAGAGTCACCCCGTCCGTCGTTCGGATACCCGAAACGCTGGCGGTGACGAGAGCGTTGTTCGGCAGCGGGGCACTCGGCGTGAAGGTGATCGTCTGGCCGTCTGTCGACAGACTGGTGGTGCCGGAGATGGTTGTGCCGGCGCTAGTCACTGACACCGCGTAGCCGGTAGCGATCGGCACGGAGAGCCGTATGCTGACGGAGGCACCGGGGTCTACCGAGGTTGCCCCGTTTGTCGGCGACTGGCTGACGACGGTGAGCGACGCCTGCGAGTTGTTGAACACCACATCCACCAGGTAGCTGGTCGACGTCTGGATGGTCGGGAACGCGTCCGGGTAGGAGTACGTTCCGCCCTGCACCGCCACCTGCAGCGGTCCCCGGCTGATTCCCGTCGTGGAGAACGCGCCGAGGGTGGCGGAGTACGCCCCGACGGTGGTGCGATAGGTGGCCACATAGGTCGTTCCCGAGGTGACCGCCACCGGCGTGGCGAAGGTCAGCGTCTGCCATCCCGAAGTGGATTCATTGGTGAACGTGCCCGTCGCGAGTTTGGTGCCGGCCGTCGACCACAGCGTTCCGACGTGGCTGCCGGTGTTTCCCGCTCCCTTGTAGAACTTGACCGCGCTGATGACCCCGGTCTGGAGCGTGGTGAAGCGCACTCCGAGGGTCACGGCGTTGGTGTCGCCATCCTGAAGGATGCCGGGCACTGCGCTGTCGTCATAGAGCGTGCATGGGCACTGGCCGATTACGGCCGGCGGGTTCACGGTGGTGAAGGTCCACGTTCCGCCCACGGTCAGGGCGACACCGGTGGTGTCGGTTGCTGCCAGCGTCACGGTGTATTTGACGCCACTGTTGAGGGCCGATGTGGGAGTGAAGGTCGCCGTGCGACTCGTGGAGTCGTACGCCACCGTACCGGCCGCAGTCGCACCGTTCTGGTCGACGACCTTGAAGACGATTGTGGCGGGGGTGACGTCTCGAGAGAACACCGCACTGACCGTGGTGCTCGTCGGAACACTCGACGCACCAGGCAACGGCCACTGGCTCGACGCCGACAGCGCGGAGGTGTCGACGCTCGTGAAGAGGGCGTCCACGTAGTAGTTGGTACCGCCGAAGGTGCTGGTGGGGAAGGTGCCGGTGCTGCCGTAGACGCCGGCGACGGGGGCGCCGAACCCACCAGCGACATTCAACGGACCGAGGGCAGAGCCCCGGTAGGCCCAGAAGTTGTTGACCGCCGAGTAGTGGCCCTTCGGGTCGCTGTAGGAACCCGTGTAGGTCTGGCCGCCAGTGACGGCGACCGGAGTCGAGAAGTTGGCTGTCTGCCATCCCGACGCGGTCTCCGAGGCGAACGTCACTGTCGCCAGACGCACGCCGGACGCGTTCCACAGCGATCCGGAGTGGGTGCCGGTGTTGGCCGTGCTCTTGTAGAAGCGCACGCCGGTGACGAATCCATTGGCCGACGGGCTGAACTTCAGCCCCAGCTCGACCGACGACGCGTCGCCGGAATCAACCGTTGCCGGCACCTCGGCACCGAACACCGAATACGGTCCGGTCACGGTGAAGCTCACCGTCGTGGGCGTCGCCGCGTAGTTGGCGCTGTCGTCCACCGCGCGGATACGCACCGACTGGCTGCCGGCGCCGTGCTGAACGTAGGTATATGACCAGGAGGTGGTGCCGGTGGCCAGGTGCCAGGTGGACCCGTCCGTGGAGATCTCGACCCCGGCGACCACGCCGCCGACATCGGAGGCGGTTCCGGTGAGGACCACGCTCGAACCGTTGGCGATGCTGGCACCGGCAGCCGGCGACGTGACAGTCACCGTGGGCGGAGTGACGTCCGAGCTCGCCGCTGCGGCGACCAGGGTCGAATCCAGGGTGAGGGGCTGTGCGCCCATGTCGGCCAGGAGGTTGACCTGGGCCTGCTTGATCCTCGGGTCTGCGGCGGCGCCGAGGCCATCGTGCGTCTGGTCGAGTCCCCAGGTCCACTGGATCGTGCCCGCGGAGAATACCAGCGCGCCGCTCGACGCACGGTAGAGCGTCAGGTGGTGGGTGGTCGTGCCTGCCGCGACGGTCTTGCCGAAGTCCTGGAGGTACTGGGCCACCGCCCCGGTCGTCGTCGACAACCGGATGAGGCCAGACTGGCGGAACCCGTTGTCGATGTCCTCGTCGGACTCGTACCCGATCGTGTGCGCGGCGAGCGCCTGCGTGGTCCCGGGCGCAAGGCTAGCCAGGCTCGTGTTGCGCCAGAGCCTCGTCTTGCCCTCGAGCGCGGAGACGGTCACCGGGAGATCGGTGAAGTTGGACATGTACGCCGTGCCGGTGAGTCCGTTTTCGGGGAGCCCAGCACCGTTCGCCTGTGAGGCAAAGCGGGGATCACGCCAAGTGCCGGTCCAGGTCGGGCTCGGATCGATCTTGGCGTCGCTCCAGGTCTCCTTGTACGAGACGAGGGTGCGATACGGAGTCGCGCTGGTGTCGGCTGAGGGCTCGTAGCGGGTGTGCCAGTACGCCTCGTTGCCGGAGAGGAACTGCATGTTCACGCCGGCGTCGCGGGCGGCCACGATGTTCGCGCGCTGGCCGGTCGACCAATACTCGTCATGCCCGACCGAGAGGAACACCTTGTGGTTGGTGAGATTCGATCCGAATCGGTCGGTGTCGACCCCACTGAAGTAGCTGACGTCGTAGCCGTTCTTCTCCAGGAACCGCACAAGGGGGTATTCGTTGGCGAAATAGAAGTCGCGCCCCGAGTTGTCTCCCCTCGTGGCGAACGGACGGTTGTAGCTGATCTTGTAGGCCCGGCCGACGGCGCCGCCCTGATAGAAGTCCGAGCCCCCGTACGTGTTGTACGCCTGCCAGGTGGGGTCTGAGGTCTGGAACAAGACGGCGGAGTGGCTGGAGACATCCCGCACGACGAAGGTGATGTGGCTCTCGCCCCCGGTGTCGTTACGGTGCAAGAGCGCGAAGTAGACCCCGGAGACCGCGGTGCTCGGAACGGCCCACGACGCGGACACCTTCCAGGTGCCGCAGTCGTACAGCCCCGTGGTCGCGTCGGTGATGCACTGCGGCTGCGTCTGCGGCAACGTGGCGGACGGCGCCACGGTGGCGATCTGGCGGGCGCCGAGCCCACCGTAGTAGCCGGTGCGGTAGATCGTGATCGAGTACGCCTTGGCACTCGTGTTGATCTTGAAGTCGATCGACGACCCGACGTTGACGCTGATGTCCGACGAGAAGCCCTGGATGGACGGATCACCCGCTCCGCTGATGTCCCAGACCGAGGGGTCCGTGCCCGGTTTGCTGTTCTCACAGACGATCGGGTTCGAGCCGGTGCCGCACGGGGTGACGGCCTGGACGGGCTGGGGGTTCAACGCCAGAAGGGTCGAGCACACCAAAGCGAGTGTTGTGACAATGGCGGCCACAAACACAGCATTGCGTCTTTTTTTATCGCCAAAATAACGCGAGATTCGGGTTCCCACAGACCACATACTTACATACGGCGGCCGACGCGCCTAGTCCCAAAATGCCCGACGACATTAGTGCACCCAATGAGGTGCCATTTACCAAACCACGGCGTGTCGGAATCAGGTGCAAAAAATGCCGGTCAGGGGCGGGCTCTCAGCCCTCGCGGAAGCGGTCGGTCGCCTCGACGAGGGCGCTGAGAATCCCCGGCTCGTCGAAGGCGTGGCCGGCATCCGGGACCATCACGAACTCGGCCTCGGGCCACGCGCGATGCAGATCCCAGGCCGTCACCGGGGGCGTGCAGACGTCGTAACGACCCTGCACGATCACGGCGGGAATGTCGCGAAGAGCACCGGCGTCGCGAATCAGCTGCCCCTCCTCGAACCAGCCCTTGTTGACGAAGTAGTGGTTCTCGATTCGGGCGAACGCGATCGCGTAACGCGGCTCGGCGAAGATCTCGATCACCTCTGGGCGACGCAGGAGGGTGATGGTGGAGGCCTCCCACGTCGACCACGCGACGGCGGCCGGGCCGTGAATCGCCGGGTCCGGGTTGTTCAACAAGCGGCTGTATGCCTCGATCAGACCGCCGCGCTCGTCGAGCGGGACCGGGGCGACGAATGACTCCCACAGGTCGGGAAAGAGCTGTTCAGCGCCGCCTTCGTAGAACCAGTCCAGCTCGCTCGCCCGCAGCGTGAAGATGCCCCTCAGCACGAGTTCCGTCACCGACGTCGGATGGGTCTCCGCGTAGGCGAGCGCGAGCGCGCTGCCCCATGACCCGCCGAGCACGAGCCAGCGATCGATGCCGAGGTGAATCCGGAGAGCCTCGAGATCCGCCACGAGATGCCAGGTCGTGTTGGTCGAGAGGTCGGCCTCGGCGTCGCTCGCGTGCGGGAGGCTGCGGCCGGACCCTCGCTGGTCGAGCAGGATGATTCGGTACTTCGACGGGTCGAACAGCCGGCGATGATTCGGACCGCTCTCCCCTCCCGGTCCGCCGTGCAGGAAGACCGCCGGCTTGCCATCCGGATTCCCTGACGCCTCCCAGTAGATGCTCTGGCCGTCGCCGACCTCGAGCATCCCGGTCTCGTACGGCTCGATCTCGGGGTAGAAGCTTCGCATGCTTCGAGCCTAACGGCGCGCCGCCGCGAGCCGTCCGCTCGGGACGTCGCGGTCTCGGTCGACGCGATTGTCCTGCGTTTTCAGAACCAACGGCGGAGAAGCGTTCAGGCCGAATGACTCAGGCGTCGGCCAGAACGGCCAGGATCGCGTCGCCGTACTTGGCGAGCTTGTTTTCGCCGACACCGCTCATGGTGCCGAGCTCGGCGATGGTTGACGGCTTGCCCGTCGCGATCTCTCGCAGGGTCGCATCGTGGAAGATCACGTAGGCCGGCACCCCCTGCTCCTTGGCCTCGGCCGATCGCCAGGCGCGCAGCAGGTCGAACACGGGAGCCGCCCCCGCAGGAAGGTCGGCGACGGCGGTACGCCTCGCCTTGCCCGCGCGAGTCGGTCGTTCGAGCTCGCGCCGCAGCATCACGGGTCGCCGGCCACCGAGCACCTCGGCGCTGGCCTCGGTGACGAGCAGTGTGCCGTAGCCGTCGCTGTTCACGGCGAGCAGGCCCTGGGCGAGAAGCTGCCGCACCACCCCGCGCCACTCCGGTTCGCTCAGGTCGGTACCGATCCCGAAGGTGGAGAGGCTCGCGTGGTCGTGCTGCGTGACTCTCGGCGTCGACTTGCCGATCAGGATGTCGATGATCGCGCCGGCGCCGAACCGCTGGTTGCGTTCCCGCTTCAGCCGCACCACCGTGGACAGCAGCTTCTGGGCGGGAACCGTGCCGTCCCAGGCCTCCGGCGGCGAGAGGCAGGTGTCGCAGTTGCCGCAGGGCGTCGACGTCTCGCCGAAGTAGGCGAGAAGCTGCACCCGGCGGCACTCGATGGTCTCGCAGAGGGCGAGCATCGCATCGAGGTGGGCGCTCAACCGGCGACGGTGTTCGGCGTCCCCCTCCGACGAGTCGATCATGCGCCGCTGCTGCACCACATCCTGCAACCCGTAGGCGAGCCACGCCGTCGATGGCAACCCGTCACGGCCGGCCCGGCCGGTCTCCTGGTAGTACCCTTCCACCGACTTGGGCAGGTCGAGGTGGGCGACGAAGCGCACGTCCGGCTTGTCGATGCCCATGCCGAACGCGATCGTCGCGACCATGACGATTCCGTCCTCGCGCAGGAAGCGGGACTGGTTGGCGGCGCGTACGCGAGTGTCGAGACCCGCGTGATACGGCAGGGCCGGGATGCCGTTCTGCACGAGGAACTCGGCCGTCTTCTCCACCGACGCGCGCGACAGGCAGTAGACGATCCCGGCATCCCCCGGGTGCTCGCTACGCAGGAGCTCGAGGAGTTGCTGCTGGGGCGCGTTCTTGCCCGCGATGCGGTATTGGATGTTCGGGCGGTCGAAGCTCGCCACGAAGTGCCTCGCGTCGGAGAGCTGGAGCCGCTTCTGGATCTCGAGGTGGGTCTGTTCGGTGGCCGTGGCCGTGAGGGCGATGCGCGGCACGGTCGGCCAGCGCTCGTGCAGCACCGAGAGCTGCAGATAGTCCGGACGGAAGTCGTGACCCCACTGCGACACGCAGTGCGCCTCGTCGATCGCGAAGAGCGAGATCACCCCGCGGTCGAGAAGGTCGGCCGTGGCCGGAACCTTGAGTCGCTCCGGGGCGAGATACAGCAGGTCGAGCTCTCCGGCGATGAACGCTCTCTCGACGGCGGCCCGCTGGGACGCATCCTGGGTCGAGTTGAGGAATGAGGCTCGGACACCGACGGCGGAGAGGGCGTCCACCTGGTCCTGCATGAGCGCGATGAGCGGCGAGATGACGACGCCGGTGCCCTCGCGGACGAGGGCCGGGATCTGGTAACAGAGCGACTTGCCGCCGCCGGTCGGCATGAGGACGAGTGCGTCCCCGCCCGCGACGACATGGTCGATGATGGTCGCCTGATCGCCGCGGAACGCGTCGTAACCGAAGACCGTGTGGAGCGCCTCGGCCGGCGTCGCGTACTGCACGGGCGTGGCCCGGGCAGGGGCGCCGAAGCCATCCGGAGCAGGGCGATCCGGAGCGACGCGCTGCGCGGCGAATTGACCGGGCCCATCGTCGGGATACGGCGGATCGTCGTAGGGGTCTGGCGGCGCTTCCATCTCCGGATCCCAGGGGATCTCTGCGCTCCAACTCACTGGGCGAGTCTACCCGCGCCCGCCGACACCACCGGGCGAGCACGGGGTTGTCGGCGGGCGCCGGGGACGCAGCGCACGTCGCTAGTAGGAGATGATCGGCGCGGGCCTCGAGGTGGACGGCGTGAGCTGGTCGTTGCCACCGAACTTCGCCGTGACGAGGTGGATGCCCCTGGCGAACGCCGGGAGCGTCAGCGTGGCGCGTCCGTCGTCGGCCGCCGTGAGGGTGACCGTGGCGATGACCCGTCGGCCGTCGAGCACGGTGACCTCGCCTGTCGGCACCACACCGTTACCGTCCACGCGCACGGAGTACTGCACGGTGCTCGAGTGGCTGACGAAGAGGCGGGCCGGGATGCCGACGATCTGCGAGTCGAGCTTATTCACCTGGCTGGCCGCCGAGGTGGCCGTCCCGGCGACGAAGCCCGTCTTGCTCGCCGTCACGGTGACGGTGATCGAGGCTCCGGCATCCGCCGCGACAAGCCGGTAGCTCGCGGCCGTGGCCCCGTCGATGGCGGTGCCGTTTCGGTTCCACTGGAACGCGAGCGTCGGGTCGGGAACGCTCCACGCGCCTCCGGTCGTCGCCAGGGTGCCGCCGACGCGGGCGTTGCCGGTGATGACCGGGGGCGTCACGCTGGTGATCGGAACCGTCACCTGAATGGGCACGTCGATCGATGTTCCGCGCTCCGGCACCGACACCGTCAGCACGAGCGTGCCGGCCGGCGTCCCCGGCGGAATGGTGATCGGAACGGATGCCCGACCGACCTCATCCGTGAGGTTGACGATCGTCGGGTCGATTGGGGCTGACCCGAGGGTGACGGCTCCGGCGCTCACGACGGCGGTGCCCGTGTTGGGCTCGCCGTTGCTGAAGAGCAGCGAGGACAGCCCCACGTTCACGCTGTCCCCGGCGCTGTAGCCGTTGGCATCCGGTGCGGAGAGGGTCACGCCGACCGCACGCTGGGCGAGGTTCGGGCTCGCCACCGGATTCGCGACGAAGTAGTCGACCATGCTCTGGAGGTCGATCTTGCCCGAGTCGCCGGGGTTCGCCCCCTTGGCGAGGGTGGCGAAGTTGTCGCCGCCGGAGGCGAGGAAGGAGTTGACGACGACCTTGAAGCTGTCGGTCGGCGTCACGAGCACGCCGTCCACGTAGATCGAACCGATGTGGCTGCCCACGGCCGCGCCCGGGTCGTAGGTGTACTTGAGCGCGCTCGACACCCCGAGCTTGAGGAACGGACGGCTCGCGCCGGCGGGCTGCCACTGCTCCTCGAGAACCTGCCTGAGCTGGGCTCCCGTGAGCGTCTCGGTGACGAGGGTGTTGGCGAACGGTTGGACGCTCGCCGCCTCCTGGTAGGTGACCCGGCCATCCACGTCGCCCGGAGTGGTCGCACTCGCGGCGTACTTGAGGTCGCTGCGCAGGCCACCAGGATTCATGAGCGCGAATCGGGTGCCGCCGGCCTTCGTTGCCCACTGTTGAACGTCGGCCACGAAGTTGCCCAGCGGCGATTCACCGCCGCGATTCTCGGTGCCTGCGGTGACACCGCTCGCCCGGTTGAAGTCCGCGGTGATCGTGCCCACGGGCACGGAACCCTTGTCTTTGGCCGCCGCTACGGCCGCCGAGACGATCTGCGCCACCGCGGCGTTCGGCGCGAAGGCACCGAAGAGCGGCTTGACCTCGGACGTGATGCCGAGCAGCGCGTGCGACGTCGGGTCGACCGAGAGGGCCAGGTGACCGTAGTTCTCGCCGTATTTGCCCGCCTGCAGCACGGGCCTGGTGCGGCTGGTGCCCGGGATGGCGACCTGGTGGTTGTAGGCCTGGTGCGTGTGCCCGGAGACGATGGCATCGACGTTGGCGTCCACGCCGTTGACGATCTTGCCGAACGCCGAATCGTTGGTGGCGGACGCGAGGGTGGCATCCGCTGCCCCCTCATGAACGGTGAGGACGAGCACGTCGGCCTCACCATTCGATGGGTCGCCGTCGCTCAACTGGTCGGCGACCCGGTTCACCTCGGTCGGGATGTCGCGGAACTCGAGGCTCGAGACCCCGGACGGACTCACCAGGGTGGGGGTCTCGTCCGTGGTCGCCCCGATGAAGCCGACGGTCACGCCCTGCACGGTCTTGAGGGAGTACTGCGGGTAGGCCGGCTTGCCGGTGGTCTTGTCGTAGATGTTGGCGCTGAGCCAGGGGAAGGTGGTGGCCGGAATGATCCGGCCGTCGAGATCGGCCCGCCCCTTGTCCAGCTCGTGGTTGCCCACCGCGCTCGCGTCGACACCGATGGCGTTGAGGGCATCGATGGTGGGCTGGTCGTTCTGGATGAGGAGGTGAAGGTCGAGGCGCCGAGCGAGTCGCCGGCCGACACGACGAGCGTGTTGGGGTTGGCCGCGCGGAACGAGTCGACCATGCCGCCGAGCACGGCGGCGCCGGCGGCGGGGCTGGAGGCCTCGAGCCGCCCGTGGAAGTCGTTGAAGGTGACGATGTCGATAGCGACCGGGGCATCCGCCGCGGATGCCGCCGTGGCCGCGAGGCCCGGCACCCCCAGGGCGATGGCCGCGACGACGGCGGTCCACGCCGTACGACGGACGCGGGTCGAAGTTGCGAAGGCTGCCATAGTCCTCGGCTTTCTGTGAAGGGCGCCCCTCGGTGGGCGCGTGCTGGGGAGGGCGGTGCCGCGAGCAATGGGTCTACCCCCGCTTGGGGGTCAGGTGCACCATAACCCGAGCGGTCGTCACACGCCAAGGGTCATCTCGAAATGGTCACCGACGGTTAACCGCTAGCGTGGAACCGTCCCCGTCGATTGGCCCCCATGCTCGCCGTTCTCATTGGCCTCGCCGGTGCGCTCATTTTTGGTTCGGCCGACTTCATCGGGGGCATCGCCTCCAAACGGATCAGCCCCGTTCGCGTGACGGCGGTCGGCGGCCTGTCTGGACTCGCCGTGCTGCTATTGGCCCTGCCGGCCATCGGCGGCACCTGGTCCAGCCAGGCGGTGCTTCTCGGCGCGATCTCCGGGGTGAGCGGTTCCCTCGCGATCGTGCTGCTCTACGCCTGTCTCGCGATCGGCCCGATGAGCATCCTCTCGCCCGTGACCGCCGTGGTGTCCGCGCTCGTGCCTGCCCTCGCCGGGGTTCTGCGCGGCGAGCGGCTGAACGGCCTCGCCTACGTGGCGCTCGCCCTCGCCCTGGTCGCGGTGGTGCTGGTGGGATTCGTGCCGGAGAAGGGTGCCGTGCGGCCGTCCCTCAAGGCCCTCGGCATGGCCGTCGCCTCCGGGGCGCTCATCGGCTTCTTCCTGATCGTGATCGACCTGACCCCGGCGGATTCCGGCCTGGTGCCGCTGGTGGTCAACCGAACGGTGAACGCCTCCATCATGTTCGCGGTCGTGCTGATCGCGTGGCTGCTGGGCCGGAGGCGACCACACGGGCGCCCAACCGACGCGTTGCTGCCGGGAGCGGGCTGGCGGCCCGGCCTCTGGCTGGCGATCGCGGGTGGCGCGGTGGATGCCACGGCCAACGCCCTCCTGCTGGTCGGCTTGCGGCTCGGCGACCTGACCGTGCAGTCGGTGCTCACCGCGCTCTATCCGGCCGGCACGATCATCCTCGCTGCCGTCGTCTTGAAAGAACGCATCGCGCCCGTGCAGATCGTGGGCCTCGTTCTCGCGCTCGTGGCGGCGGCGATGCTCGCCATCGCGTGAGGCGCGCGTCGGCGCTTGCTGGCACAGTGGGTGCAGCGCGGTCGAAATCGAAGGGAGGCGGCTCATGCTGAGCGTTCTGCTCGGACTCGCCGGGGCGATCATCTATGGCGCGAGCGACTTCTTCGGCGGAATGGCGGCCCGCCGCGTGAGTGCGGTGCGCGTGACGGCGATCAACTCGGTGGTGGGCTTCCTCGCCCTGGCCGTGGGGTCGCTGCTCCTGCCGACGAAGTGGAGCCAGGATGCGCTGGTCACCGGCGCGCTCACCGGGATCGCGGGAGCCGCGGCGCTCGTGCTGCTCTACGCGTGCCTCGCCATCGGACCGATGAGCATCCTCTCTCCCATCCTCGCGCTCGTCGCGGCCGTCGTGCCGATCACCATCGACTTCGCGCGGGGCGAGAGGCTCAGCCCGGCCGGCAATGCCGGTCTCGTCGTGGGGCTCGTGGCGATCATCCTGATCTGTCTCGTGCCGGGCGCCGGGGCGGTGCGACCGAGCGCGCGCGGGATCCTGATGGCCGTCGGATCCGGCCTCGCGATCGGCGCCTACCTGGTCGTGATCGACCTGTCGCCGGCCGACAGCGGGCCGGCTCCCCTCGTCGTCTGCTTCGCCGTCACCGGACTCGTGATGGGGGTGATCCTTCTGGCGAGCGCCGCGCGGAGTCGCCTGCCCGCCGAGGGCGCGCGGGGCTCCGTGCTTCTGTTCGCGGTTCTCTGCGGTCTGACGGATGCCGCGGCCGCGCTGCTGTTCCTGCTCGCCCTGCGGGCAGGCGACCTGTCGGTGGTCTCGGTGCTGAACGCGCTCGCTCCGGCCGGCACGATCATCCTCGCCGCCATCGTGCTCAAGGAGCGGATCGCCGTGGTGCAGTGGGCCGGCCTGGCCGTGGCCCTCGTGGCGGCCGCACTGCTCGCGCTCGCTTAGCCGCTGCGCTTCTCGGCCCGTCGCGACCGATCACTAGAATCGATGAATGGAACTTCGCCAACTCGAACACTTCGTGACCGTCGCCGACGAGCGGCACTTCACCCGCGCGGCAGAGCTGTTGCAAATCTCCCAGTCCGGGCTGTCCGCGTCGATCCGCGCCCTCGAGACCGAACTGGGCACGTCGCTCTTCGTCAGGAGCACCCGACGCGTGGAACTCACCGCGGCCGGACAGGCGTTGCTCGCGGATTCGATCCGCACCCTCGCGAGCGCGGCGGCGGCCCAGAACGCGGTCGCGGCGGTGCGCGGACTGGTGCGGGGGCGCTTGACGGTGGGCGCCGAACCCTGCCTCGGCGCCATCGACCTCCCGGCCGAACTCGGGCGTTTCCGGGTCGCGAACCCGGGCGTCGAGGTGCGGCTGCGCTACGACGGCTCGGTCGAACATCTCGAGAATGTGGCGAGCGGCCTCACCGACGTGGCCCTCGTCGTGGCCACCGGCCCGGTGCCGCAGGGGGTGCGGCTGCGGCGGATGACGTCGCAGAAGCTCGTGGTTCTCTGCCATCCCGATCATCCATTCGCCGCCGTCGGTGAGGTGGACATCGAGTCGCTGCACCGGGAACCGATGATCGGCTTCCAGCAGGGCTGGGGCGCGCAGGTGCTGTCGCGTCGAGCCTTCGCGGCGGCGGGATTCGACTTCCGCGCCTCGATGGAGGTCAACGACGTGCACCCGCTTCTCGACCTCGTGGAATACAACCTCGGCGTGGCGATCGTGCCCGCGAGTTTTGCGGCGAAGCGGCCGGACTCGCTGCGCTCGGTGGCGCTACCCGACGACATGCCGGAGTGGACCGTCGCGGTCGCGGTGGCGGACGAGCCCAGCCCGGCCGCCACCGCGTTCCTCGATCAGCTCTTCGAGAGTCCCATTCAGGCGGCGTCGAGCATCGACAGTTCCTCGGCGGAGAGCGTGACCTCGGCCGCCTGAACCGAGTTGGTGATGCTTTCCGGCCGCGATGCCCCCGGGATCGGGATCACGCGCGGGGACTTGGCGAGCTCCCACGCGAGGCAGACCACCTGCGGGGTGAGCCCGCGATCCGCCGCGAACCGGTCGCCGAGGGCACCGGCCGAGCTGATTCCCCCGAGGGGGCTCCAGGGCAGGAACGCGATCCCGAGCTCGTCGCACAGCTCGAGCTCCGGCTCGCTGCTGCGGAAGGCGGGCGAGAACTAGTTCTGCACCGACACGAGCCGGCCGCCGAGAATCTCCTGGGCGAGCCGGATCTGCTCCGGGTTCGCGTTGGAGATCCCGGCCATCCGGATGGTCCCGGCGTCGAGCAGGTCGCGGATGGCGCCGACCGAGTCCTCGTACGCCACCTCCGGGTCCGGGCGGTGGAACTGGTAGAGCCCGATCGCGTCCCCGCCGAGGCGGGCGAGCGACGCCTCGGCCGCGCGCTTGAGGTACTCCGGGCGCCCATCCACCGTCCAGGAGCCGTCGCCCGGGCGCAGGTGGCCGCCCTTGGTCGCGACGAGCACGTTCGAGGTGTCACCGCCCCACGAGGCGATCGCCTTGGCGATCAGGGACTCGTTGTGTCCGACATCCGTCGCCGTGAGGTGGTACGCGTCCGCGGTGTCGAAGAGCGTGACGCCGAGGTCGAGGGCGGCATGGATGGTGGCGATCGATCGGGCCTCGTCCGGGCGCCCCTCGATGGACATGGGCATTCCGCCGAGGCCGATCGCGCTGACTTCGACGTCACCGATTGTGCGGGTCTTCATGTTTCTGTTCTTCTCTCTGTCGGGTCTTGTGTCGGTCTACCAGGCGTAGTCTTCCGGGGCCGGCTTGTGCCCGGGAAAGATCTCATCGAGGCGGGCGAGCGCCGCGGCGTCCAGCGTCACGTCGAGGGCGCGCACCGCGGCATCCAGCTGGCCCTGCGTGCGGGGCCCGATGATCGGGGCCGTCACGGCCGGCTGGTGCAGCAGCCAGGCGAGACCGATGTCGCCCGGCTCGTGTCCAAGCTCCGCCGCGAAGTCTTCGTACTGCTCGATCGCGTCTCGATGCGTGGCGAGGGTCTCGGCCGCGCGCCCCTCGAGGCGGCGCTTTCCTTCCTGCTCCTTGCGCAGCACACCGCCGAGGAGCCCACCGTTCAGCGGCGACCAGGGGATGATGCCGAGGCCGTTTCCGACGGCGGAGGGAATCACCTCGAGCTCGATGTCGCGCTTCAGCAGGTTGTAGATCGACTGTTCGCTCACGAGGCCGGTGAAGTTGCGGCGTCGGGCCTCCGCCTGGGCCGAGGCGATGTGCCAGCCGGCGAAGTTGCTGCTTCCCGCGTAGAGGATCTTGCCCTGCGCGACGGCCGTCTCCATCGCCTGCCAGATCTCGTCCCAGGGGGTCTCCCGGTCCACGTGGTGGAACTGGTAGAGGTCGATGTAGTCGGTCTTGAGGCGCGTGAGGCTGGCATCCAGAGCGCGCCGGATGTTGAGGGCCGAGAGCTTGCCCTCGTTCGGCCACGGGGTCATGTCCCCGTAGAGCTTGGTGGCGAGCACGGTGCGCTCGCGTCGACCGCCGCCCTGCTCGAACCAGTTGCCGAGGATGGTCTCGGTGACGCCCCTACCGAGGTCGCCGCCATAGACGTTCGCCGTGTCGAAGAAGTTGATTCCGTACTCGTGGGCCGAATCCATGATGGAGAACGAGTCGGGCTCCGTCGTCTGCGGCCCGAAGTTCATCGTTCCTAGGCAGAGTCTGGAGACTTTCAGGCCGCTACGGCCGAGGTGTGTGTAGTCCATGTGTCTAGGCTGCGCTCGGGTCGGGTCACCTGTCCAACAGGAGATCCGGATGCAACTGTGCGCTCGCGCTTCTCAATAGGGCGCGGCGGCCGCTCGACTCGCGTTTCTCGGCTCGCGTTTCTCCGCTCGGCTTTCTCCGCTCGGCTCGCGTTTCTCGGCTCGCGTTTCTCGGCTCGGCTCGCGCTTCTCCGGAGCTTTCGCGAATCTGGTCCGCTTCGGCCCCAAATCGGCCCGTTCGACAGGCTTTGTGGCGAAACCTCCGGAGAAACGCCAGTTCGGCGCGGCGGGCGCTCAGCCCTCGTCGAGGATGAGGCGCTTGCCCAGGCTGAGCACCTGGTCTTCGCCGTAGCCGAGGCCGCGGTAGAAACCGAGCACCTTCAGGTTGTCGGATCGCACCTGCAGGTTGAGCTTCGGGCATCCGCGCTCCACGAGCAGGCGCTCCGCCTCGGCCATGATGGCGCGACCGAGGCCCTGGCGCTGGCGCAGCGGGTCGACCGCGAGGTAGTGCACCCAGCCTCGATGACCGTCGAACCCCGCCATCGCCGTCGCCGCGATGGCACCGGTCTCGCCGGCCTCGCCGACCAGGAACAGCTCGGGCTGCTCGGTGAGCTTGCGTGCGATGTCGGCGCGGGGGTCGTTCCACGGTCGCACGAGCCCGCAGCGCTCCCACAGGGCCACGACGGCGTCGGTGTCTGGTTCGGCAAACGGTCGGATCAGCATCCGTCCAACTTTACGGGCCTGCCCACCGCCCTCCGGCACCCGCGTTTCTCCGGAGGATGACCCGGATTCGGACCCGAATCGACCTCGACGGGCCACGCGGACGCGAAACCTCCGGAGAAACGCGATTCGGGAGGCGGGGAGGGCGGCCGCGGGACGACGAAGGGCGCCCATCCGCGAGGATGAGCGCCCTTCGTTCGAGCGTGCTGCTGCCTACAGGGCCGCGAGCTCTCCGATGACGCGGTCGCCGGGCGCCGCCATCTCCACGGACGCCTTGATCTCGGCGCGGCCGAGGAGCTCGTCCATGCGACGACGACGCGCCTTGGAGATGAGCGTCACGACGGTGCCGACCTTGCCCGCGCGGCCGGTGCGGCCCGAGCGGTGCAGGTACGTCTTGTACTCGTCGGGGGCGTCGGCCTGGATCACCAGGCTGATGTCATCGACGTGGATGCCGCGGGCCGCGACATCCGTGGCCACGAGCACGTTGACCCGGCCGCTGGTGAGCAGCTGCAGGTTACGCGTGCGACGGGACTGGTTGAGGTCGCCGTGCAGCGAGGTGGCCGGGATTCCGGCATCCTCGAGCTGGTCGGCCAGTTGCTCGGCGAACGCACGCGTGCGGGCGAAGATCAGCGTCTTGCCCTCGCCGGCAGCGAGCTCTTCGATGATGCGGGTCTTGTCGCGCTGTTCGATGAGCAGCACTCGGTGGTCGATCGAGGAGGAGGCCTGGTCTTCACCGGCAACCTCGTGCACGGCCGGCTCCTTGAGGAACTGCTTGACCAGAGTGGCGACGCCCTTATCGAGCGTGGCCGAGAAGAGCAGCTTCTGGCCGCCCTTCTTGGTGGACTCGAGGATGCGCTGCACCGGCTCGAGGAAGCCGAGGTCGCACATGTGGTCGGCCTCGTCGAGCACCGTCACGAAGACCTCGCTGAGGTCAAGACGGCCCTGCTCGATGAGGTCCTCGACGCGACCCGGGGTCGCGATGACGATGTCGACACCGCGCTGCAGCGTGGAGACCTGCTTGAACTGCGGCACGCCACCGACGATCGTGGTGGTGAACAGGCCGACGCTGCGTGCGATGGGCTGCACGGTGCGGTCGATCTGCATGGCGAGTTCGCGGGTGGGGGCGAGGATGAGCGCGCGGGGCTTGCGGCCCGGCTTGCGTCCGGCGCCGCCCATGTTCTCCATGAGGCGCTCGACGAGCGGTGCGCCGAAGGCGATGGTCTTGCCAGAGCCGGTCTTGCCGCGGCCGAGCACATCCTTGCCGGCGAGAACGTCCGGGATGGTGGCCGCCTGGATCGGGAAGGGCGTCTCGGCGCCCATTGCGATGAGCTGGCGGGTCATGTTGTCGCCGATGCCGAGGTCGGCCCAGGTCTTGCCGCTGGCATCGCCCGCGGTGATCACCTTCGCTTCGAGGCGCTCGAGCACGACATCCTCGTGCGGCTGGAAGCCGGCCGAGTGGCCGGTGCGCTGCGAGTCGTTACCGAACTCGCGCTTGGCCGGGTAGTAGTCGCTCTCGCGGCGGGGTGCGCGGTCATCCGAACGCTGCGGGCGATCGCTGTAGGTCGGACGCTCCGTGCGGGCCGGACGGTCGTTGTACGAGGGACGCTCCGTGCGGGCCGGACGGTCGTTGTAGGAGGGACGCTCGGTGCGGGCCGGACGGTCGTTGTACGCGGGACGCTCCGTGCGGGCGGGGCGGTCGTTGTACGCGGGACGCTCGGCACGAGCAGGACGGTCGTTGTACGCGGGACGGTCGGTACGCGCCGGGCGGTCGTTATACGACGGACGCTCGCTCGAGGTACGGGCCGGACGGTCGTTGTACGCGGGACGCTCGGCACGAGCAGGACGGTCACCGTAGGAGGGACGCTCCGAACGCGCCGGGCGGTCGTTGTACGACGGGCGCTCCGTGCGGGCGCCGTAGGACGGGCGCTCGGTGCGCTCCGTGCGGGCGCCGTAGGACGGGCGCTCGGTGCGCTGCGGGCGGTCACCGTAGGACGGGCGCTCGGTGCGCTGCGGGCGGTCACCGTAGGACGGACGCTCCGTGCGCTGCGGGCGGTCACCATACGACGGGCGGTCGTTCGAGGCCGGGCGGTCGTTGGTCGGCGTCCAGTTGGGACGGCGGTCGTTCGAGGCGGGGCGGTCGCCGGTGCGGGAGGCACGCTCATCCGCGTTCCAGCGCTTCTTCACCGGGGCGTCGGCGTGGAAGCCTCGGTGGCCCTCGCTGCGGCTGCCGGGCTTGGAGGCTCCGGTGGAGTTGTACTTCTTGGCCGGGCGGCCTGAGTCGGACTTCTTATCGAAATTAGGCATGGTTCTTTCCGGGTTGTATTAAGTTGCATGGCAGCGCGCAACCAACAAGCAGCGCTTCTGCAGGAACCCGGGCAGTCTTTGGCCAGGACCGTTCACATACGTGATTTTCCCCGCACCAAAAAGGAGTAGTTAGAGGTGGGGAAACCGGCCCGAAAGACTTACAAACCCATTCGCAAGATTTCGCGATGTCTAGAGCCGACCTGTCTACGTTACCGGATGACCGCAAAATCCGCACTAGATTGGCCGGAATCATGAATCGCGTTTTCCGTGCGGCGCCGCGCTCGCGAGTGTTCACGGCGCTTGCGGTGGTGCTCGTGGTGCTCTGCCTCGCCGCCTGCAGCCCCACCGGCGCGGACTCCGTGCGGGTGACACCGGCCGCCCAACCGGTCTACCCGCAGGTGAAGACCTACCCGCACATCCGGGTGCAGGAGAACATCGACTACTCCCGTTCCCCGTCGCCGTCCCACCAATTGGATGTCTGCCTGCCGTCGAAGAAGGACCGGTCGCGGGCGGCGATCCTGTCCATCCACGGCGGCAGCTGGCGCGCCGGAGACAAGGCCAACATCAACTGGCGGAGCGTGTGCCAGTGGCTCGCCTCCGAGGGATTCGTCGTCTTCTCCGTCGATTATCGGCTCGCCCCCCAGTTCCCGTTCCCCAACGCCATCGACGACGTGCGGGCCGCCGTGCGCTTCATGCGGGATCCGAAGACCGTGAAGCGCTACGACATCGACCCGCACCGGATCGGTGTGTTCGGCGGCTCGGCCGGCGGCAATCTCGCCGCCCTGCTCGGCGCGGGCGGCACCGGGGGGTGGACCACCGGAACCCGCGTGGCGGCGGTCGCCGAGCTCAGCGGCCCCATCGACCTCACGGCCGCGGGGGCGAGGCTCGGCCCGGTCGCGCCGGAGTTCCAGCAGCTCGAGCTCGAGTACCTGGGCTGCGTGAGCCTCGCCGACTGCCCGCAGGCCGAGGCCGCGTCCCCTCTCTACCAGGTGGACGACAGCGACCCGCCATTCTTCATCGGGCACTCCCTCGACGAGCGCATACCGCTCGCCCAGTCGAAGGCCATGGTTCGCGCGCTGCGCAAACACGGCGTCGACACCACCTTCGTCACGGTGAAGGGCAGCCTGCACTCCATCGCGATGCTCAACCGGGACATGCGATCGCGCATCGCGACCTTCCTGCACGCGAAGCTCGACGGATGAGTCAGGCTTGGTGATCATGACATTCTCGATCGAGCCGGCGACCGCGCCGGGAGTCACCGACCTCCTCCGGTTGAGCGACGAGTTCGCCTTCGCCCTCTACCCCGCCGACAGCTGCTACCTGCTCGACGTGAGTGAACTGGCAGCGCCCGGGGTCACGGTCGTCGTCGCCCGCTCGGGCGAGGAAGCGATCGGGGTCGGCGCCCTCGTCGAACGGGGCGACGGCTCCGCCGAACTCAAGCGCATGTTCGTGCGGGCGGATGCCCGGGGCCGTGGCATAGCGAGCGGCATCCTCACGGCGCTCGAGGAGGTGGCGCAGGCCCACTCGATCACCACGCTGCAGCTCGAGACCGGGCCGCTGCAGCCCGAGGCGATCGCTCTCTACGAGAAGCACGGCTACCGCCGGATCCCCGCCTTCGGCCAGTACGTGGGTGACGACTTCAGCGTGTGCATGGCGAAGACACTCGGCTGAGCTGGGCTCAGCGCTCGAAACGCGTCGACCCATCGGCCTCCACCGCGACCCGGATGCGGTCCACCATCTCCGCGGACATCTCGGGAAGCGCGTCGAGCGAGAACCAGGCCGCAGCGGTGTTCTCGCCGTCGGCCGGATGCGGCTCGCCCGAAATATAACCACAGCGGAATACGAGGTCGAGGTACTCCGATTCGTCACCGTTGGGGTAGCGAATCGGCGGCAAGACCTTGACCCAGGCGAGCACGTCCACGCGGGAGACGATGTCGGCCTCCTCGAGCACCTCGCGCTCGGCGGCCACGGCCGGCTCCTCGCCCGGGTCGATGATCCCCGTCACGGGTGTCCAGGCTCCCGTGTCGGCACGGCGCACGAGCTGCACCTCGAGGCACGAATGACGACTGCGAACGACGACCGCCGTCACTCCGGAGAGCCACAGGGGTGCGTGTCCGATCTTCTCGCGGAGGGCGAGGACGAAGTCGGGAGTGGCCATCCCGCGATCCTAGCCAACCTCCGCGGCGGGCTCCTGAACCGCCGCCTCCCTCGCCGCGCGGCGATCGGTGCGCCGTTCCTTCGCGCCTTCGACGAGGTAATAGAGCACCGGCAGCACCACGAGAGTCAACAGGGTCGACGACACGAGGCCGCCGATCACGACGATGGCGAGGGGCTGGGAGATGAATCCGCCATGGCCGGTGAGCCCGATGCCGAGGGGCAGCAACGCGAAGATCGTGGCGAGCGCGGTCATCAGGATCGGCCGCAGTCGCCGGGATGCGCCGTGGATGATCGCGTCGCCCACCTTCATGCCGCGGATTCGATACTGGTTGATGAGGTCCACGAGCACGATGGCGTTCGTCACGACGATGCCGATGAGCATGAGCACGCCGATGAGCGATGCCACGCCGAGCGGGATGCCGGACACGACCTGGAGCGCGATCGCCCCCGTCGCCGCGAACGGCACGGACACGAGCAGGAGCAGCGGCTGGCGCAGGCTCTTGAAGGTGGCGACCATGACGACGTAGACGATGAGGATCGCCGCGAGTAGGGCGAGTCCGAGCTGGCCGAACGAGTCGCTCTGCTGTGACGTGACACCGCCGAGCGTGGCCGTCGCGCTCGCGGGGAGCGTCGCCTTGGTGACGGCCGCCGAGACGGTGGCCGACGCGCTGCCGGTGTTGTCGGTCGCCGGCGTGACCGTGAGGGTCGCGCTGCGCAGGCCCTTGATCGTGGTGACGCTCGAGGGGCCGTTCACCGTCGCGATCGTCGCGAGGTCGGAGAGCGGGACTATGCCCTTCGCCGTGGGGATCGAGAACGCCGACAGTTCGGCCGTCGTCGTGGGCGCGCTCGAGTTCTTCACGTAGATGGAGAGCGTCTTGCCGTCGATGACGACGCTGCCGGTGGCGCTCGGGTTCATCGCCTGGGTGACGATTCCCCCGACCTGCACGTCGGTGAGGCCGGCGGCCGCCGCCTTCGTGCGGTCGATCTGCACGGCGATGTACGGCAGGGATGCCGAGAGGTTGCTCGAGGCACGCGACACGACACTGAGCTTCTCGACCTTGGCGAGGATCGAGTCCGACGCCTTGCGCAGGTCGGCGTCGCTTCCCGCCGTGATGTTCACCTGGATGTCCGAGGAGCCGAAGCCGCCCTGGGCGGTGGCGACCGCGAGCTCACCCTCCCCCTTGATCTTCTTCAGCTCGGCCGTGACCGCGGCCTGCAGCTTGGCCTGGTCTGCATTCGGGTCGGTCGTGAGCGAGAGGGTGCTCGACCCACCCCCGGCGAAGGCGGCGCGGAGGGAACTGCCGCCGGATCCGATCGTGAGCAGCACGGTCTTGACGCCCTTCACATCCTGCAGCACCGTCTCGACCTTCTTCGAGGCGGCGACCTGCGCGTCGAGGCTGGTGCCGAGCGGGAGCCTCTGGGTCACCGTGAGGGTGTTCTGGCCACTGTTGCCGATGAAGTTCGTCTTGAGCCCCGTGGCGACGAACCCGCTGCCCACGAGCAGGAGGAGGGCACCGACGAGCACGATCGCCGGGAACTTGAGGGTCCAGCGGATCACCGGGAGGTAGGCGCGCTGCAGCCGCGTGGCGTGTTCGAGCTCGTCCGTGGCGGCGGTGGTCGTGCCGACCGCCGGACCGCCGGCGTGCTTGCGCGCCGTCTTCTTGGTGCCGAGGAACCAGTAGGCGAGCACCGGAACGATGGTGAGCGCCACGAACAGCGAGGCGGCGAGCGCCATCGTCACGGTGAGGGCGAACGGACGGAACAGCTCGCCCGTGATTCCGCCGACGAACGCGATCGGCAGGAACACGGCGACGGTGGTGATGGTGGAGGCGGTCACCGCGGTCGCGACCTCGCGCACGGCCGAGAGGATGGCCGGGAGCTTCTCTTCTCCGAGCCCGATGTGGCGCTTGATGTTCTCGATCACGACGATCGAGTCGTCGACCACCCGCCCGATGGCGATGGTGAGGGCCGCGAGCGTGATGACGTTGAGCGTGTACCCCGAGGCCTGCATGCCGATGAAGGTGATCAACACCGAGACCGGAATGGAAATGGCGGTGACGAGCGTCGACCTGATCGAGAACAGGAAGACAAGGATGATGACGACGGCGAAGACCAGGCCGAGCAACCCCTCCTGCGCGAGGCTGTCGATCGACTGGGTGATCGACGGAGCCTGGTCGGCGACGACCACGAACTTCGTGTTGCTGCCGAGCTGCTTCTCGAGGGTCGGAATGGTGCTGCGCACCAGGTTGGACACCGTCACCGTGTTGCCCGCCGCCGACTTCGTGACGTTGAGGGTGACGGCAGGCTTTCCGTTGACGCTGGAGAAGCCGGTGGTCGGGTCGTTAACGATGGCGACGGTGGCGACATCCCCGATCGTGGGCGCGACGGCGGCGCGAGCACCGAGCAGGGGCAGCGCCGCGATCTCGTCGGTCGTGGTGATGCGCGACCCGGACTGCACGGTGAGCGTCTTGTCGTTCTCGGTGATGGACCCGCTCGCCAGCAGGGTGCCGTTGGCGGCGAGCGCCGACTTGATGGACTGGATGCTGAGACCGTCCGCCGCGAGCTTGTCGAGATCCGGGGTGATGGCCACCCGCTGGGATGCCGCGCCCAGCAGGCTGACATCGCTCACTCCGTCTAGCTGCTTGAGGTCGGTGACCGTGAGCGCCGCGAGCTTCGAGGCGAGGGTGTTCTGGTCCATGTCGCTCGTGACCGCGAGTTGGATCACCGGGAAGTCGCTCAGGCTGAAGGTGATCACCTGGGGCGTGACGCTGGACGGCAGGATCGACTTGATCCGGTCGAGGGCGAGCTGCACCTTCTGCTCCGACGTGGCGATGTTGGTTCCGAAGGCGAAGGACGCCGTGACGGTGGACGCGGCCGTGTTGGAGGTGGCCGTGGTGGAGTCGAGGTTCTCGAGGCCCTGGATGGCGCTCTCGATCGGCGTGCTCACGTCGGTGTTCACCACGTCGGGCGAGGCCCCCGGATAGGACGTGACGATGTAGACCGAGGGAAGGGTGAGCGAGGGGATGAGCTCCTGCTTGAGCGACGCCAGTGCCAGCCCGCCGAAGATCGCGACGACCACCGTGACCAGGGCGATGAGCGCCCGGTTGCGCAAGCTGAAGACGGACAAGAGGTGCACGGGGTTCTCCCTGGACGCTGCGGCGTGACGCCGCGGGGGGGCGCCCATGAAGGCGCGCTGGTGCCGTGCCTCCCTCGAAATTATCTCAGTGCCCGGTGCCCCCGCGCATACTCTCGAGGGAGTAGTTGCGTCAGACGACCTCGGCGAGATAGCTCGAGTCGAGCATCGGCCCGCGGGCGAGCGAACCCCAGGCGGATTCGAGGGCGGAGACCGCCCGGTCGATGTCCTCCGTCGGGTGCCCGAACGGGATGCGCAGGAACCTCTCGAACGCGCCGTCGATGCCGAAACGCGGCCCGGCCGCGAGCAGCAGCCCCTCGTTGCGTGCGGCGAGGGTGAGTTGCGAGCTCACCGGCACTCCGAGATTGATCCAGGCCGTCATCCCGCCTGCGACGTGCGGCACGCGCCACTCGGGGAACGCCCGGCGCAACTCCGACTCCAGGTGGTCCCTCCCCCGCCGCAGCTGGGCCCGTCGCGCTTCGAGCACGGGCGGAAACTCGTCGAGCAGGTCGGCCACGATCAGCTGTTCGAGGATCGGCGTGCCGAGGTCCCCGGCGCTGCGTGCCCGGGTGAGCTTCTGGATGAGCTGGCGTTCGGCCCGGATCCAGCCGATGCGCACCCCGCCCCAGACGGTCTTGCCGACCGAGCCGATGAGCACCGCCGGACCGTAGGCGGCGAGCGGGAGCGGAGCGGTCGACTGGTCGATCGCGAGCTCCGCCGTCGTCTCGTCGGCGACGATCGTCGTTCCCTGCTTCGCGGCGATGGCGAGCATCCGCTCCCGCAGCTCTGGCGACATCGTGCGCCCGGTCGGGTTGTGGAAGTCGGGCATGACGTAGCCCATGGCCGGGCTCGCGCGCTGGAGGGCCTGTTCGATGGCCGGCTCGTCCCACCCCTCGTCGGTCGTGACGCTCACCGGAACGAGGCGCGCCCCGGTGAGCCGGAGAGCCTCGTAGGCATGGGGGTAGCTCGGTGACTCGACGAGGGCGCTGTCGCCACGCCCGAGCAGGGTCCTGGCCAGCAGCGCGATCGCGTGCTGGGCGCCGATCGTCACCATGATCTGCTCCGGCTCGGTCGGCAGGCCGCGCGCCGTGTACCGGTCGGCGAGGGCCGCCCGCAGCACCGGCAGGCCGATCGGGTCGAAGCCGGAGTCTCCCAGGTAGGCGGGCAGAGCATCCGATGCCCGCCTGGCCGACTCGGCCAGCCGCGGGATTGCCGGAAGTGACGCCTTGCTGAAGTCGAGGTAGCCGCTGTGCACGTTCTCGACGGATACCGGGGCACGGGCGGGCAGCCGGGCCACGCTTCCGGATCCCCGCACGCTGTCGAGGTAGCCGGCCTCCCTCAGCTCGGCGTAGGCCGCGGTGACGGTGGTGCGGCTCACGCCGAGCTGCGCAGCGAGATCCCGCTCGGCCGGGATGCGGGTGCCGAGGGGCACGCGTCCGTCGAGGATGAGGAGGCGCACGCGGCCGGCGAGCGCGCTGTAGGCCGGGGCGGCGGTGGCTTCCCGCCATCCGCTCAACACCGAGGCCAATGCGCGGGCAGAGATCGAGGACATAAGGCCACTCTACGACGATTGGCATCTTGCCAGAAGGCCAATCAGGTAATTGGATACAAGCATGCCTCCTGTTCTCATCCTCACGCGTCGGATCGCCCAGCTCCTGGTCGGCCTCTTCCTCTACGGCTTCGCGATCGCCATGATGGTGCGGGCCGGGATCGGGGTGTCGCCGTGGGACGTGCTGTCGCAGGGTGTCTCGCTGCAGACCGGGATCGCGTTCGGCTGGGTGACCAACATCATCGGGGTGGTCGTGCTGCTGCTGTGGATTCCGATCCGGCAGAAGCCGGGCATCGGAACGCTGCTCAACGTGCTCCTGATCGGGCCGAGCGCCGAGGTCGGACTCGCCGTTCTCCCCGCCCAACACGTGCTGTGGCAGCAGGTGCTGCTCTTCGCCGGTGGGCTCGCGCTGCTCGCCGTGGCGACGGGACTCTACATCGGCGCCCGGTTCGGCCCCGGCCCCCGCGACGGCCTCATGACCGGAATCCACCGGCGCTGGGGCTGGCGTCTCTGGATCGTCCGCACCTCCATCGAGGTGGTGGTGCTCGGCATCGGCTGGCTGCTGGGCGGCAACGTCGGCATCGGCACCGTGGCCTTCGCCCTCCTGATCGGCCCCATGGTCAACGTGACGATCCCGCTCCTGCGGGTGCCGACAACGCCCGTCCCGGCGGCCGACCCCGCCCCCGTTCAGATCGGAGAACCACGGTGATCGCCCTCGTCTCGTTCGCCGCGCTGGCGCTCTGGGCCTCCGTCGCCACCCTCGAGGTCGTGCGCCGCGACGGCTATCGGCAGGTGCCAACGCTTGCTCGCTACTGAGCTGCGCCGCGAGGCCGGCGACGCGGATGCCTCCATCCGCGTCGCCG